>JAISGX010000035.1 GCA_031262805.1 Verrucomicrobiota bacterium
CTGTCCGTTTCGCTGCACGCGCCGGATTCTGCCATCCGCCGGACGTTGATGCCCATTGAAAACAAATATCCAATGGAGGAACTGCTGGACGCCTGTGCGAACTACACCGCCCGGACCAAGCGGATCATCACCTTTGAATATACGCTGGTGCACGGCGTCAACGACAGTCTGGAGCAGGCTCGGGCCTTGGCTTCCCGGTTGCGGCGCCTTCATTGCCGACTCAACGCCATTGCGCTCAGTCCTGTTTCCGGGTTTTCCGGCGCTCCTCCCCCGAGGGAACAAGCGGAGGCCTTCCTACGCATCCTAGCGCAAGCTGGTGTTGAAGGGACCATCCGGGAGTCCAAGGGAAAAGGGGTGGATGCCGCCTGTGGACAGCTCCGTCGCCGGACGCTCTCATAAGGATGGGATTCTTCCCCCGGTCTGTTCCGTCCACAGGAGCAGGGGATGGCTCTGGAAGACGGGAGAGAAATTCCTTTTCCTTGAACGGGAAACCTTCTACAACCCTTCCGAACAATGCATGCGATTTCAACAGAACAAGCCGCCCGCTGGTGCGGTGGGCAATGGGTTCCCCGCCCGCCGGAGGGGCCGCTGGACTCCATCTCTATCGACAGTCGGACCGCCCGCCCTGGCACCTTGTTTTTTGCCCTTCCGGGGACCCGCTACGACGGGCATGCCTTCCTTCCGGCTGTTGCGGCCGCCGGTGCCTATGCCGTGATCCGGAAAAGCATCCCGGTGGAAGGCCATGCGGGAGCCGTCCTGCGAGTGGAGGATCCGCTCACGGCATTGGGAAACTTGGCCGGCTCCTATCGCCGAGAATTCTCCGCCCGTGTGATCGGCATCACCGGCAGCGTGGGAAAAACCTCCACCAAAGAGCTGGCCGCCAACCTCCTCTCCTGCATGGGCAAAACGGTTCGAACATTCGGCAACTTCAACAATGAAATCGGCGTTCCCCTCAGCCTGCTCCAGCTGGAGCCGGATAGCCGTTACGGCGTGTTTGAAGCGGGCATTGCCCACCCGGGGGAAATGGCCCCGCTCCGCGACATGATGCAGCCGGATATCGTGCTGGTGACCCGGATCGGCCCGGTGCATATTGAATTTTTCGACTCGGTGCAGGCCATTGCAGAAGAAAAAGCCGTGTTGTTGGAGCAGCTTCCGCCGAATGGATTTGCCCTGTTGGACCGGGATGACGCTTGTTTTTCTCTTCTCCGCGCCCGTTGCGCCGCCCCCGTGATTGCCTGTTCCATGCGGGAGGGCCCGGCGGACTATACGGGCCGGTGGACTGCGGATGGTCGTTTGCTTGTCCATGAAGCCGCCACGGGCGAGCACGCCGCCATGGCCGCTCCGCCCCCCGGCGCCTTTATGGCCGAAAATGCGCTGAAGGCTGTGGCATTGGGCCGCCGCCTGGGTGCCACATGGGAGCAGGTGGCCGCCGGGCTGGCCATGGAAAGCCGGGTGGGCATGCGCTGGGCGGTGGAGGAACGGGCGGGCGTGGTTCTCATCAACGATGCCTATAATGCCAATCCGGTCAGCCTGCGGGCGGCTGCCCAGGCATTTGCCGAATGGCCGGTGTCCGGCAGGCGGTTTTTGGCATTGGGCCCCATGCTCTCGCTCGGCCGTCTGAAAGCTGCGGAACATCGGGCTCTGGGCCGGTGGCTGGCCGCCGGAAACTGGGCTGGCATTGGTCTGGTGCCCATGGCTGATCCGGATGCGGTGGAGGAATTGAGGGCCGGATTTCTGGATGGCGGTTTCCCTAAAGACGCTCTACACTCCGGCGGGTATGCATCCGTTGCGGCCTGGCTCCAGGACCGTATGGAGGCGGGCGATGCCCTATTGCTGAAAGCGTCGCGCGGCGTACGAATGGAGGCCTTGTTGGGCGAGTGGAAGGACGGATCCTAGGTCATGCTGGTTTATCTCTCTAAATTGACGGAATATTTTTCCGCCTTGAATATATTTGGTTATGTCACGTTCCGTGCGTTCATGGGAGCGGGGACGGCCTTTGTTCTTTCCCTGCTGTTTGGCCGCTGGATGATCGCCCGTCTGTGCCGTCGTCGGCTGGGGCAGGTGGTCCGTAGCGGAAAGGAAATGGAGGCCATCGGCCATGGCCGGAAGTCCGGAACGCCCACCATGGGCGGCTTATTGATTATTTTCACGTGCTTGGCCTCGTCCGTCCTGTGGTGCAATCCCGCCAATCCTCAGGTCTGGTTGGTGGCCGCCACCATGCTGTTCATGGGTGGCGTGGGGTTGTGGGACGATGTCCTGAAGCTTCGGAAAAAGGATTCAAAAGGCTTGGGGGAAAAGCAGAAGCTCGCCCTGCAGGCCCTCTGGGTGGGGCTGGCCTTTCTCTGGATCCAGGCTGTGCCCGGCACGCGTGAACATGTCAGAGAGCTAATGGTTCCCTTTTTTAAGAACCCGCTGGTGGCCCACATGAGCGTGGCTGGCGCATTGGTGTTCATGTGGCTGGTCATCACCGGCACGACCAATGCGGTGAACATTACGGATGGGTTGGACGGATTGGCCATCGGCTGCACGGCATCGGTGGTGGGGGCCTATCTGGTGCTGGCGTATGTGGCTGGCAATGCGGTATTGGCCAGCTATCTGCTCGTGCCCTCCATCAGCGGCTCGCACGAGCTGGCCGTCTTTTGCGGCTGCCTGTTGGGCTCCTGCCTTGGCTTCTTGTGGTGGAACGCCTATCCCGCCAAGGTCTTCATGGGAGATACCGGAAGCCTAGCCCTGGGCGGCACCTTGGCCATGGTCGCCATCCTCATCAAACAGGAGCTGACGCTGATCATCGTCGGTTTTGTCTTTGTGGTGGAGATGGCCAGCGTCATCCTTCAGCGGAATTGGTTCAGGTATACGCGGCTCCGTTATGGGGAAGGCCGTCGATTGTTCCGGATGGCGCCGTTTCATCATCACGTTGAAATTATTTCCAAGGAACAGGCCCGGGCGGAAGGCCGCTCCGCCGATTCGGCAGAAAATTCCGTGGTGATTCGGTTTTGGATTGTGTCGTTGGTGTGTGCCCTCTTGGGCCTGGCGACATTGAAATTACGTTGAGGACGACGATGAAGTCGCAACGGGCATTTATGGTATGTGGACTCGGTGCGAGCGGTTTGGCGGCCGCCCGTCTGCTTCGAAGCGAAAACCAGCCGGTGGTGGCCGTGGATGAACGGGACACTCCCACCCTGAGGGCTGCCGCCGTTGGGTTGACCCGTCTCGGTTGCGAAGTGTTTCTGGGCTGTGCCTCTCCACCGGCGGAGCGGATGGTCGGCGCCATCGTCAGCCCCGGGCTGGATATCAATGGCCCCTTGCTCACCCTGCTTCGGAAAAAAGGCGTGCCGCTTCTCTCGGAAGTGGAATTGGGATGGAGCCGCTTTCAAGGCCGTAGCATTGCCGTCACCGGTAGCAACGGCAAGAGTAGCGTGGTGAAGGCGCTAGCCGAAGCCTTCCAGGCCGCCGGACACAAAGCGGTGGCATGTGGAAACTACGGCCTGCCCGTATGCGACGCTGTGTTGGAGACGCCGGATGCCGAGTGGCTGGTCATCGAAGTCAGTTCCTTTCAGGCGGAAACCCTAGTCGAGTTCCGTCCCGACATCGGCGTGCTGCTGAATAGGCTGCCGAATCATTTGGACCGGCATGGCTCCATGGAAGCCTATACCCGGCTGAAGGCCCGTCTCTTTGCCCGGCAAGGCATGAAGGATGTGGCCGTCGTCCCGTCGGAATGGCTGGACCTGTTCATGGAAGAATCCGGCGGACGTGGATCGTGGAAAACCACCGGTTCCGGCGCATTGTCCCACGCGGACTACATTTATCTGCCCAGCCGGGTGAATGGTCCAGACCGGCGGAGCCTGTCCATTGAAGGTTCGTATTTCGACAATGCGGTCCTAGGGCCCAACGCCGCCGCCGTGCTGGCCGCCACCGATCTCGCCGGGCTCTCGCCCCGGCAAGTGGCCCGGGTGCTACAGGCCTTTCAACCTCTGCCGCACCGCACCCAGCGCATCGCCGTACAGGGCGGTGTGGTGTTTGTGGATGATTCCAAGGCGACGAACCTTGCCTCCCTGACGGCCTCCATCCGCATGCAGAATGGCCCCGTCCACCTGATTGCCGGCGGACGTTCCAAGGAAGTCGACTTTTCCGTTGCCCTCCCGGTGCTGCAGGAAAACGTTCGCGCCGTGTATCTGATCGGCGAAGCCGCCGCGGACATGGGAATAGCGTGGGGCGCTTCGGTGCCATGCCGGATTTGTGGCACGCTGGAACGGGCCGTGGCCAAAGCCCGCCGCGTGGCGGAGGCGGGGGAGGTGGTGCTGCTGGCGCCCGGTGGAACCAGTTATGACCAGTTCGGTTCCTATGCCGAACGGGGCGAGGCGTTTCAAAAATTAGTATTAAATAAGGATTGAAAAACCGCCGTCGGCAGGCGCATAATGGCCGAAATAGTGTAGGAAGAAGCGAATGATTTTGGAATACGAAGGAGTCGAACAATGAGGGTATCCGTAGTTGCCGGATTGATTGTGGGTGTGCATGTGGTGGTGATTGGTTCCGTGGCCCTTCAGGGGTGCACCAACACCAACCGGACGGCGGGATCGGTCGTCCCCTCCGTTGTTGAACCGCCTCCGCAGCCGATTTTGCCGCCGTCCACCACGGTGACGACTCTCCCCGCCCAGCCCGTGGTGTTTCCTCCGAGCGCCGTTAAGCCGCCCGTGGCCCCCGATCCGGTGGCCACCTCGATCTCCGCCCAAAACATCTATGTCGTGCAGAAGGGCGATGTCCTTTCCATTATTGCCCAAAAGCACGGTGTTCGCACAGCCGAACTGCAGGAACTCAATAACCTCAGCAATCCCAACAAGATTGTCGTCGGCCAGAAGATCCTGCTTCCGGATTATGCCAAGCCCTCCCTCGCCGTTCCTTCCGCCACTGCCAAAGCGGAATCCGCCAAGCCGGCGGCCCAGGCGGAAGGCGGCGTATATGTGGTCAAGAGCGGGGATGCGCTTTCGAAAATCGCCGTGGCGCACGGAGTGAAGACCAAGGACTTGATGGCCGCCAACCATCTGACCGATGCCAATAAAATCCGCATTGGCCAGAAGCTGGTCATTCCCGGTGCCAAGGCCTCCGCTCCGGTCGCCGAAAAGAAGGTGGTCAACTCTGCCGCCGTTCCTTCTGCCGCGCCTTCCGTCACGCCTGCGGCCGCCCCCGTGGTGGTGGAGGAAGTGGCCGTTGTCTCCACCATCCGCCCGGTCTCGGTGGAGGATATGGAAGATCAGGAAGCCATGTTGGACTATACCGTTCAGGAAGGCGATACCGCCGATGCCATCGCCCGCCTGTTTGTGGTGCGCAAGGATGACATCCTGCGCGTGAACAACATCCCCGTCGGCGCCGATGTCCGTCCGGGCCAGTCCATCAAAATTCCCCCTTCCAGCCTATAGCGGCACAAGCCCTCTGAAGGGCAAGGTTTGGACGCCCGAGCCGAATGGCCGGGCGTTTTGTGTGCCAAGGAGATTCCGTGCGCTCAAGTGCCATTTTATTGTTGGTGGTGGGCATCCTGCTGTTGTTTGGCCTGGTGATGCTGGTCAGCACCAGCGCCTCACAGGGGGAGAAACTCTTCGACAATCCCCACCATTTCGTCATCCGGCACTGTCTGTGGCTGGCGCTTGGAGTGGCGGCGGCCGTTGCCGCCGCCCGCGTGGATTACCATTGGTGGATGAAGCTTGCCTGGCCGATGCTCGCCATCTCGCTCGTGTTGCTGGCCCTGGTGTATGTGCCGGGGATCGGCCTGAACATCAAGGGAAGCAACCGGTGGCTCCGCCTGCCGGCGGGATTGACCTTTCAACCCTCGGAACTGGCCAAGTTTGCCGCCATCAGCCTTTTGGCCATGTGGTACGGCACCCGACGCCGCGAGAGGACCGGCTTCACCGGCGGCATCCTCTATCCGGGCGCCTTGTTGTGCTCCATACTCGCTCTGATTGTGCTTGAAACCGACTTTGGCGCCACTATCCTGATTGGTTCCACCGGCTTTCTGATGATGTTCGTGGCCGGCGCCCCCGTGCTCTACCTGTTGCCCGTCGGCCTGCTCGGCGCCGCCGGACTGGGTTGGATGATTTCCCAGAACCCCGAGCGCATGGGGCGTATCATGGCCTTTCTGGAACCGGAAAAATATGCCCAGGGGGAGGCTTTCCAGTTGCTGAATGCCCTCTATGCCTTTGTGGCTGGCGGGCCGCGTGGCGTCGGTCTTGGGCAGGGCATGCAGAAGCGGCAATATCTGCCCGAAGCTCATACTGATTTTATTTTTGCCATTGTCGGGGAGGAACTCGGCATCGTGGCCTCCATTGGTGTGGTGTTGCTGTTCGTCGCGTTCATGCTCTGCGGGTTGCGCATCAGCGGCCGGGCCTCCGATCCCGGCGGCCGCCTGATGGCCTTTGGCATCACCATGCTGGTCACCCTGCAGGCCGTCATCAATATCGGTGTGGTGACCGGCCGCCTGCCCACAAAAGGGTTGCCGTTGCCGTTCATCAGCTTCGGCGGCACCAGCCTGGTCGTCACGCTCTTCATGATCGGCGTGCTGCTCAACATCGCCCGGCAGGGAGGCAGCCCCTTCAAGAAAAAACGGCGGACCTAACCGGCTGCCGGGTCCCCTAGGGGAGCCGTGCGTCCGCCGTGCCGGTAAAACGCTTCTTTTCCCCCTCTATTTTCTCCTTTTGCTTTCGTTCCGGCTTCTGTACGATTTCAACCGTTACCAGCGCCAAGGAGAACCCATGGAAAATTCGCGGAGACTTCGAAGCTTCGCTGTTTGGATCGCCCTCATCGCCGTGCTATGCTCGGCGGCCTTTGCGGCGGGCTCTTCCCGAACCGAAAAGCTTGCCGCCGTTGATCTCGCTCAGTATGCCGACATCTTCGAAAATGAGGTTTTCGACCTTCAGGACTTGGCGGAAGGCGCGGAAATCCAGCGCCGTTTTTTCAACCGCATCACGCCGCCGGGAATCTCTTGGGTGCAGCCCATGTTTCCGCCCCTGGCGCCATT
>JAISGX010000066.1 GCA_031262805.1 Verrucomicrobiota bacterium
CCCCTCCCTCCTGCTCTACGGCATCCCGGTGCTGGTGGCGGGCATTTTTCTTTTGCGCGCCCGAAATGCCATTTCCCGCACACCGTTTGTTCCGCCGAACATGGTTCCCTTTCTCCAAAAGCTCCGGACCGCCTTCGCCTGCATCGGATGGTTCTACATCCTGATCCTTTTTTTCGCCATCCTGTTGTTGCTGCTTTATGTTGGCGGAATCATTCATGCGGCAACCGCCGCGGACAGCCTGCCATTTGTTTTTTCCTTCTTTGGCCCCTGAACACCCATGGCTTTCTCGCCCGAAGAACGAACGCGCTACAGCCGACAGCTTAATCTGGCCGGGTTCGGCGGCTTGGCCCAGAACCAGCTCCGGACCGGGCGTGTGTTGGTCGTTGGTTGCGGAGGCCTGGGCTCCCCTGCTCTGGCCTATCTGGCCGCCGCAGGCACCGGCATGCTGGGCTTTGTGGATTCCGACATCGTCGAACTGTCCAACCTGCAACGCCAAATCCTCCACTCCACGCATGACATCGGCCGCCTCAAGGTGGAATCCGCCGAGACGCACCTGCGTGCCCTCAATCCACACATCACCTTGGTGCCCCATGCGCTCCGTCTCTCCTCTGAAAACGCGCGGGAACTCTTCGCCCCCTACGACATCATTCTGGACGCCACCGATAATTTTGAAGCCAAGTACCTCATTGCCGACACCTGCGCCATCCTGAACAAGCCCTATGTGTATGGCGGGCTCTACGAGTTCTCCGGACAACTGCTTAGCGTCATTCCCGGCCAATCCGCCTGCCTGCGTTGCCTGTTCCCCGAGAGGCCGTCTACAGAGGCCGTCCCTCCCACAGGCTCCACCGGCCCCTTGGGCGCTATCCCCGGCGTGATCGGCTCCCTGCAGGCCGTGGAAGCCATCAAATATCTCACCCGCATCGGCTCCCTCCATACGAATTCCCTTTTGGTTTATGACGGCCTCGCCGCCGAATTCCGGTCGGTTCGGGCCAAACCCAACCCCGCCTGTGCCTCCTGCGGGAGCACGGTTCCCCACAAGGAGTAAATCATGGCCACAGTAGTTCAATTCACTCTCAACGGCACACCAAAAGCCGTCGCCATCGAGGGGTGGGAGAAAATCCTGGATGTCCTCCGGGAGGACCTGAACCTCACCGGCACCAAACGCGGTTGCGACGACGGCACCTGCGGGGCGTGTACCATCCTCCTGAACGGGAAAGCCGTCCGTTCCTGCCTCTTCCCCGCCGCCAAGCTCGAAGGGGCGGATGTCCTCACGATTGAAGGTCTCAGCGATGGAATGGAAATCCATCCCATCCAGCGTGCACTCATTGAGGCCGGAGCCGTCCAATGCGGCTATTGCATTCCTGGCATTGTGCTGGAGCTCTACGGCCTCTTCACCGCCAACCCCCGTGCCACGCAAGAGGAAATCAAAGCCGTTCTTTCCAAGCACTTCTGCCGCTGCACTGGCTATGAAGCCATTTGGAACGGAGCCCTGTTGGCCCAGCAATACATGCTCCAGGGCAGCTGACCGCATCATCGTTTTTTTGCCTCCCATCGCGCCGCATTAGCTGCAGGAAGGGGTTAAAGCGTTTTTCTTCACGGCCCGCTTTCCCATTGCCCACAACGCGCCCGCCGCGCTATAAATAGAGCTTTCCGGTGGCCTGCTGGTTTTCGCATGGAAACGGGCCCATCCGGTATTATACAGGACAGTGCAAAGGCCAGCCGCAGAAAGAAAGGATTCCTCCATGTACGACATTCTGATTAAAAACGCTCAACTCCGCCACAAAGACGGACGCTGGAACATCGCCATTGAAAAAGGCCTGATCCAAAAGCTCACTAGGCAGCCCATTCGGGCCAAAGCGGGCAAGGTGATCGACGCAGGTGGAAACCTCGTCACCGAATCCTATGTGAACACCCATTTGCATCTGTGCAAGGTCTATACGCTGGAAAGGATGGATGCCAAAGCCCTCAATGCTTACCACGGTGCGGACATGGGCGGCGCCATGACCGCCATCGAACTGGCCGCCCGCGTCAAAGCCGATTACAATGAAAAATGGATCCTTCCCAACGTTCGCAAGGCATTGAAATTGGCCGCCCTCAACGGCAATCTACACATCCGGGCCTTTGCCGACGTAGACAGCAAAGCCAAGCTGATCGCCGTGAAGGCCTTGTTGAAAGCCCGCAATGAATTCAAAGGTATCGTGGACGTTCAGGTCTGCGCCTTCCCTCAGGATGGTGTGGTGCGCGAACCCGGCACCGTGGATTTGATGAAAGAAGCCATGGACCTCGGCGCGGACGTCGTCGGCGGTATCCCCTGGATTGAATTCACCGACAAGGATGAGCAGATCCATATCGATGAAATGATGAAACTCGCCATCGCCTACAACACGGACATTTCCATGCTAGTGGATGATGCTGGCGACTCGACCCTCAAAACTCTGGAAATGCTGGCTGTCCGGACCATTGAAGAAGGCCGCATCGGCCGTTCCTTGGCCCATCATGCCCGCGCCATGAGCCTGTATCCCACACCCTATTTCAAAAAAGTGGCCGCCCTTCTGCGGCAGGCCGCCATGGGTGTGGTGAGCGATCCGCACACCGGCCCCCTCCATGCCCGTGTGAAGGAGTTGCTGGAAGAAGGCAACCTTGTCTGCCTCGGGCAGGACGACATTTCCGACGCCTATTATCCATACGGGCAAAACAATATGCAGGAAGTCGCCTTTCTGGCCTCCCACCTGCTTTGGATGACCACCTACCCCGAAATGGAAACCCTCTACGACATGATCACCATCAACCCCGCCAAATGCATCAACCTGCCGAATTTCGGCCTGAAGGAAAAAGGCAATGCCAACCTTGTCGTGCTCGACGCCAAAAACGTCTGCGAAGCCTTCCGTTACCATAAAGCCCCCATGCATGTCATTTCCCATGGGAAGCTCCTCAAGGCTTCCCACCTGAAAGACTAGACTCCGCCCGTTCCAGACCCCGGACTGCTTCGGCAGGCCGGGGTTTTTGCTCTCCCGTTTGCTTTTGACTCCCCTTCCCTTTTTAGGCAGAATCCATTCACCATGAAAATATCCTTCGATCCCTATCGACTCCAGCAGTCCCGCAATCAATCCCTTTTGGCCGACTCCCTGTACATGCGTCGGGAAGATATCTCCTCCGTCCCCCCCCTCCAACTGGATATTGAAGGAATGTCCCGTCTTTCCGACGACGACATCACCCTCTTTGAAGCCCTCCAGATTGATGCCGCCCGCATTGCCATCGAAGCCGTCGCCTCCCTCTCCCAGATCAATGAAGTCGACCATCTGGGCGGCGGCCTCGACATGATCCCTCCCCTTCTGCTCAGCCTCGCCCTGGCCAACCACACCACCCGGGACTTCACCATTGAAAACGCCCACACGTCCGCCGGTTATTATGCCGCCTTGGCCGCCTTGGGCTATCTGGATCGGCAATGCGTCATTGAAACATTCCGCCGTGGCCTAGACATTCCCGGCCATGTATCTTGGGTGCCCGGCGGCACGCAACTGAACGGTGGACGCCTCGGGGTGATGATTCCAACCGCCGTCGGCCAGGCGCTGGGCAAGCGGACCGCCTACGGTCCCGCCGCCTGGGTCTTGTGCCATTGCGGCGACGCCGGCTGGATTGCCGGACAATCCTTGAACGGTTTTCATGCCGCCCACATCCTCCATGCGCCGGTCACCTTTCTCATGCACCGCAACGGCATCCAGCTTTCCGGTAGCACGCAGAAAATCACCCAGTCCGACCCACGTGGCATCATTGAATCCCTCGGCGTCCAAATTCTGGAAATCCCCTCCCTCTACAACGTCAAAACCTTGTGGCAGAGCCTCCGCGAAGCCCGTTCCCTAGCTCGAAACGGCATTCCAACGATGATTTATCCCACCGGCCAGCAAGGCGTCAGCCTGGACGAAGTTGCCGAACGCTTCGGCATCGGCGAGGAGCTTTCCGCCTTTGCCGCCAAAAACAGTGTGCTGATGAGCACCCCGGTCTGGCTACCTGGCTGCCTGATGAGCTACCGAGACCTTCCCTCCATGCTGGAATGCTTGTTTTTCGTCAACGCTTTGCCCGGCGGAAAGGCCCATCACGATGGACACATGAAAGGCCGCGACCTTGACACCCTCTTGGCCAATCCCATGCTCCAGTTCTCCACCGAACAAGCCGATGCTCTGGCCCACTGGCGGGAACTCCCGCCTGTCTCCATCACCACCACTGCCCGGCCCGCACCGGGAACGGAAAACCTGTTGCTTCCCCCGGAAGTGCTGGCCAAAGCCGAAGCCTGCCTGCCCGCCGCCGGAGATAAATGGGTCAGCCCGCGGGCCGGCGTGGCCGCCGCCTATGAATGGCTTGCAAAAACACATCCAGAATCCATGTTCATTGTGGACTGCGACTTGGCTCCCTCCACCAAAGTGGACCTTGCGTTGAAGGTGCTGGATGCCAACCACCAGTTCCAGCTCTCCATCGAAGAACAAATCGCCACCTTCCTGGCCAATGGCTTGGCCATGTCCACGCCCGACCCCAAACTGATCGTGTTCGCCACCTTTGCCGCCTTCTTTGAAGGCATTGCCCGCGAAGGCATTGAAATGTGGCGCTATCAGCGCAACCTCACTGGAGCCAATGAAGGCCTGAACGTCACCTTCCATCTCTCCCATGTCGGCTCCTGCACCGGGCGCGACCATTTCTCCGGCTGGTCACTGGATTGGATCAATCTGGCCATCGGTTATTTACCCTATCTGGACCGCTTCTATGCTCCGGCCGACGCCCGTTCCGCCTTCGCGGCCATCCGCGATCTCGCCGCCCGCAATGGAGCCCACATCATTGGCATTCCCCGCGACAACCTGCCCATTCTGACCGGGCCGGATCAAAAGCCCATCTGGACGGCGCAATCTCCTTGGATGGATGCCTCCGTCTTGCGCCGCAGCCGAAAAGCAAGCAAAGCCATCCTCGGCTTCGGAGCCTGCGGGATGGTCGCGGCCGAAGCTGCCGACCGGCTGGCGGCCGAAGGCATGGAAGTCGACGCTTGGGTTGTCAATGGGCTTCCATTGAACACCGGACGCTTGGAGGGCTGGTTTGAAGCCTATCCAAACGGCATCGTGACGGTGGAAGACGGCCTGATCGGAACCCCCGAAGACGGCATTCGGGGTTTCGCCGGACTGTTGCGGGGCGCTGCCTTCGGCCGGACACTCCCCCTGCAGCATTTGGGCATCACC
>JAISGX010000153.1 GCA_031262805.1 Verrucomicrobiota bacterium
CCCCCGAATGGCCCGCTGGGTGGAAAGGTGAACTGCCCGTTCCTCCCTTGGAATCCATCCTTTTGATGAATGGGTTTTAAGGGATCGGCATGCCTTTTCTGGAACGGCTATTGGCGCGACTTCCTCGGGAAGCCGTTGGTATACGGCATGTGTGGATTGGACCGTATTGGACGGCGGTGGAAACAGAAACCGGTGGAGTGGGGTTGGCGGCCACACAGCTTGGTCCGGGGCCCACCCACGGGGAACATGCCCGTTGGATGCCCGGCACCGGCCGCTTAACTTCGCTTTCGGCGAGGGAGCTGGCTGAAAATGTATGTGCGGAGTTCCCGCTGGCGCGAAGCGTGGGACTGGCCGCATTGAATGCCCTTCTGCCGGTGTCGGCCGCGGGGGCGACGGAACGCAATGCCGCCGAATTGGCATTGGAGAAGGCCGTGGACAAAACCGTTGGCGTGGTGGGCTGGTTTCCGTTTATTCCTCGGCTTCAGAGCGTCGCCTCCGTGGTACATATCCTCGAAAAGGATCCCTTGACTGGCTTCGATTTGACTCCGGAACGCCGGGCTGTCCTTGCGGACTGTGGGGTTGTGTTGATGACCGCGAGCACCCTTGTGAACGGAAGCGTGGACGGCATATTGGATGCTCTCCGCCCCGGGGCGTGGCGAATGCTGGTCGGTCCTGGAGCTCCGCTGTCTGCGGAAACCCTCCGGTTGGGGTTTGATGCGGTTTGCGGCGTCCGGGTGCTGGAGGCGGAGCCGGTGGTGCGGGTTTTACAGGAAGGCGGGTGTTTTCAACAAATTCGCCGGACTCAGGCCGTACAATTGCTTGCATTGGAGACGCCCATCTCATTCGACGAGGCAAACCGATAAAATGCCCACCGGCGGCCTTCGTCCATTCAAGGCGGTTTGCCGCCGTGGTTGCAGCAAGCGCTATGAGCGGCACATGTTCTCCCATGCCGCTCCAGAATGGATTCTATATCTTGTTGCCGCAAAAAAGAATGCGTCATTCATCCGGCTGTATGCGGAACGGGGGGGGCCGAACTCATGGATAGATGAATTTTTTGTTTGACGGTGGACCCTATTGAAAGGCACACTCTCACAGAGTAAGAGAGTGTCCCGGAATGGGTCGGTGAGGTGAGAGATGTTTGCCGCCTGCGGGCGAGGAGAACAGAAAAAAATGAAAAAGATTCTCGTAAGTTTGTTGGTGGGGCTGGTCTTGGCTTCGACGTTGAGTGTTGCGCAGGATATGGCGCCTGAGCAGGTTGTGACCCAACCGCAACTGGCCGAATTGCTGGTTCGGACGCTCGGGTTGGTTCGTTTGTTGCCCAATGCGCCTTCTACCCAACAGATGTTTGATGTGTTGATGCAAAATGGGATTGTGCCGGAAGGCGGATGGACCTTGGATGGCATCGTCACCAAAGCGGATTTGGCACGTGTCTTGGTTCAGGCCCTGCGCCGCACGGATGATGTGGAGAACCCGAATGATCCGCAGTCTTGGATCAATGCGTTGCGTGAAATGGGAATTTCCTTGGATCGCCTGAGCGAAGCCATCCAGTCCGTCGAAGCGTTGCCAGATGCGCTGGCACAGAAGCACCAGCTGACCTCCACCGATCCGCTCAACTATACGAGGTTCTTTGAGGAAAACGTGACCCAGTATGGCGTGGATTTTAATTACGGGGTGCGTGTACTGAGTGAAGTGGAAATGATTTCCGGTGAATTCCGGCCGATTTCCCCAACCCCGCACTGAGTACGAACAGGTTAAATGTCCCAAAGCAAGGAAAACGGCATGAAAAAAATTCAACATCTCATCATTGCGGGCTGTCTGTTCGCGTTTGCACTTCCGGCCATGGCGCAATCCGAATGGCCCATCCATGTGTTCAACCGCTTGCGCTTGGGATATGACGACAACGTTTATCAGAGCGGTGGTCGTTCGGAGAGTCGTCCCGGCAAAAAAGACAGCTTCCGCATCGTGGAAGAAATCGAGGTTTTGGTGAATTTGAACTTGGAGCGGACCTACCTCGGTCTGCGCTATCGTCCCTCCTTGATCTGGTATGACGAGCGTGAAAATGATGATACGGATTTCGTGAGCGATTTGGATGTGAATTTCCGCTACAACTTCAGCCCCACGTTGACGCTCTCCTTGGCGGACACCTTGCGCTCCAACCAGTTGCCGGAATTGCAGGATGAGAATTATGTGGTCCGTGAAAACGACGACAACTACTTCAACACCGCGATTGCCACCTTGTCCTACAACATCTTTCCGGAAACCCGGATTGATTTTGCCGGCCGGTATATGGTGCAGTGGTATGACCATGATTCTCCGGCACGGAAGAACAATGACTATTACAGCCTTGTCGGCGGGGTGAGCATCCGCCAGCAGCTGGCCAGCCGAAGCACGCTCATGGCTGATCTCCGCTATCAGACGGTGACATACAACAGGGCGGATGAGGCCATGAAGCGCGATGCCGACACCATCTATGCCGGCCTCGGCGTGGAGCAGACCTTTGGCCCGCAGCTGCTCGGTAGTCTGCGCGGCGGTATGGAATCCCGTTCGTACGACAATAAGCGCTTTGATGACAATACCAGGCCCTACATGGAAGGATCTCTGACCTTCCTGCCGACGCCGGCCACCCGACTGACGGCATCGGCGTCCTATTCCATTTATGAGTCCGACGTTGATGCTTACATGAGCCAGAACCGCACGCATGTGTCGTTGAGTGCGGCCCATGACTTTACGGCCAAGCTGAATGCCTATATCAGCGCGGCCTATACGCTGAGCTCTTATGATGCAGATTATGCAATAGATAGCACGTTGACCGATGCGGATGAAGACGCCTATTACGTGAGTGCACGGCTGGCCTATCGACTCAACCGGATCAATTGGATCGAAATCGACTACCAGTTTGTGAAGTTGGACAGCGAGGTCCGCAACCGCGAAAGCTATGACCGCAATCGCGTGGATATCGGATGGAGAATCCAGCTCTTTTAAAGTACTCGATGGGGAGGAGGGGCGACCGGAAATGGCCGCCTTTCCTGTGTCTATATGGCAAAGCGTCCCGAATGGGGGAGGATATCCGGCGGCGCATTTTAGGATAGGATCATGGCAGAGGAAAATCAAAGTTCGGCCCTTCATTTTTTGGATTATTGGCGTGTTATTCGCGATCGGAAGGAAGTCATTCTGGCCGTCGCGCTTTTAACGATTGTGACCGGCACGGCCTATACCCTGATGATGCCCAAAAAATATACGGCGACAACCCAGCTGGAAGTACGTGAAGATTCATTGGATGTAGACCCATTCTATGAGCAGCAGAGTGCGCGCATGGGATACAATCCCTTTTTCCTGATGACGCAGGAAAAAATCATGCGTTCTAGGCCGGTCCTCCGGGAAGTCATTCATAACTTGGCCCTGCAACGGGCATGGGGCGCGGAGCTGAATGAAGACAAATCCCCCCTTCCGCTTGATTTGGCCGTGCAAATCCTATCCCGTAGCCTGCGTGTAGAACAGGACCGCGATACCACGTTGACCCAGATTCGGGTCACCACCGAGGACCCGAAACGGTCTGCGGAAATTGCCAATGAAGTTGCTAATGTGTACCGTGAACGCCGATTGAAAGCCAAACGACGTGAAATCCAGCGCGCCATTGATGCCATGAGCAACGAGGTGAGGAAACAGCAGGAGCGTGTGGAGGAAGCCGAAGCGGAATTGGAGCGTATCCGTCAGGAACAGGGCATTTCCCTCATTGGCCGGGGGCCGATGAGCATCCGTGTGGAGACTCAGCGGATTCAAATGCTGGAAGCGGAACGGAGCACCGCCCGCGTGGAAATGCTGGTGCGAAAAACTCGGCTGGATCAATTAGAGGGCCTGGAAGGCGAAACGTTGATGGATGCCGCCGCCTACATCGTGTCCGATCCGACGTTGCTGAGCATCCGCCAGCAGTTGATTGACAGCCATGTCGGGCTTCAGCTGATACTGAATAACGGCGTATTTGGCGAAAACCATCCCGATGTGCTTCGTTTGAAAGGCGCTGTGGAGGAGTTGCGCCGCCAGTTGGATTCCGCGCTGGATGGATTGAAGGCGGGCTTGCGTGCGGACTATGAAGTCGCCCGGCAAAAGTACGAAGCCTTGGATGAAGAGCTCAATGCCATTAAAACGGCTGAAATTGAATCGGAAGGAACGAATTATCTGCCTTTCAACCGTGCCGAGCGGAATGTCTCCATTCAACGAGACATTCTCACCGCCCTCCGGGCTCGCATTACGCAGACGGGAATCGAAGTGGAAGTTCCACGGACCTCCGTAGATATCGTTGAAGAAGCCGAACCCCCGCAGCGCGCCTCCAGCCCGCTGGTGGTTCTGAACATCTTTCTCAGCGTGGTTCTGGGCTTGATGGCCGGCGTCGGCTTGGCCTTCTTTGTGGAATATCTGGATGTGTCCATCAAGACCGTGGACGAGGTGGAAAAATATCTGGGCTTATCCGTTCTGGCGGTCATCCCGCAACAATCCCGTCCGTTGACGGAAGCCGGGCAGTCCAGCGGCCAGGGCGAGGCCTACCGGGGGTTGCGCACCAGCTTGGCTCTGTTGGCGAAGGAAGACAAACTCAATATCTTTTCCATTATCAGCGGAGGTGTGGGGGAAGGAAAATCAACAACGCTGTTCAATCTGGCCTACGTGTGCGCGGAGCAGGGCAGCCGGGTGTTGGTTATCGACTCGGACCTGCGCCGTCCCGTGCAGCATAAAATGGTCGGGCTGGCCAACAAACTTGGTTTGGTGAATGTCTTGACCGGGGAAAAGCAACTCTCCGAGGTGATTCAGGAGACAGGCGTTCCCAATCTCTGGATGATTCCCAGTGGGCGGCTCCGCAGGGGATCGTTGGGCATTATGAACGGTCCTCGTCTTCGCACGATTCTCGATGAGCTGAAGCCCAATTATGATTATATCCTGATGGACTCTCCCCCGATTCTCGGCGTGACGGATGCGGCGATCATTTCCGGCGAGGTGGATGGCGTTCTGCTGGTGGTCCAATATCGCAAGTATCCCAAGATCATTTCCCTGCGTGCGAAACGAATGATTGAAAATGCAGGGGGCCGGCTGATGGGCGCCGTCCTCAACAATATCAACATCATGCGCGACGACTATTACTATTACTATCACTATACAACGAAGAAATACTATGGTAGTACTCGTCACGAAAAAGAAGATGATGAATCGGAAGCATAACACGTGAAACAGGCGAAAAAACATTATCGATGGATCGGTGTGGCATTGGGGATTGGATTCCTCGGCCTTCTGGGAACCGGGTGTGCAACGGAGCAAATCAGCAATAAACGGGTGTATGACCGATATGCTACATTGCTGGCCGAACAGCGGAGCATGCCCGTGGCTACCTCGCGTGCGCCCATCCAGCAGACGGCCGCGGCGGTGAATGCGCCTCTGCCGGAGGAAGCGCCCCGTCTCGTTCCGGCCCCTGCCGCCCATCCGCCTGCGGAAGTAGTGGTGGCGCCCGCCCCTCCCGTCGCCATTGTGGCGCCTCCGGTGCCTCAGGCGGCTCCGCTTGCCCCCCCTGCTGTTCCGGCCCCTCCTGTTCCTTCGCCCCAACCGCTTTCCCTTGCTGCCGCCGAACCGCCTGCTCCCGCTTCTAGTGGCGTGGATTCCGCTTCGGATGCTCCTGAAAGCGATCCTTCTGCTTATGTGCTGAAAGTCGGGGATGTGGTTCAGGTTTCCCTGCGCGGCATTCCGGCGGCGGAAGGGATTGAAACCGTCATTGATGAACATGGTTTGATTTCGTTGCCCTTCATCAATGAAATCCCGGCCTCCGGCCAGACGGCCTCTGTGCTGGCTCGGAATATCCGGCAGATTTATCAGGATCAGGGGATCTATCAGAATGTGTCCGTCACCATTAATGTACCCACCCGGTATTATTTCATCCAAGGGGAGATTCGGAACCCCGGGCGTTTCCAAATGTTGTCTGCCGTTCGGGTCTCCCAAGCCATTGCGGCATCCGGCGCATATACGGAATTTGCCAGCGGAAAAGTATTGATCCGCCGCGGGGGGAAAATCTATAAAACCTTCCGGAATGCGCGGCGTTTGGATCGGACCCCGCAGGACGATATTTTGCTAGAACCGGATGACATTGTGGAAGTCCAGCGGAGCCTTTGGTAAATCCTGAGGAAATCATGTCGGTGCATCCTTCTTGGGGGAAATGGGCGGAGATTGATGCGCGTTCTGTGTTCTGGCACCGGCTCTATGATGGAATAGCGCTGATCCTGCTGGCTTGGCCGGCGTTGGGTGGGATGTGGTTGCTCGGCTCCACCCGTGTCTGGGGATACTCCATTGGTCTTTTTCTCTCCTTTTTGGGTGCGCTGTTGATTTTTGCGCGCCCCCTTGTCATCCCAAGCACACCTCGATGGCGGGTTCCTAATGGCTTGTTTCTGTATGGCATTCTGTGTGTTTATCTCCTCTGGCGCATGACGGATTCGCCTGTTCCATCTGCCGCCCGTTGGGATGCCTTGAAGTGGATTTGTTTGGGATGCGCCTTGTTTTCTTGGATCCAAGTCGGGAATCATCCGTTCCGTTGGAGATGGCTTCTGGGGCTGTTGCTGTTGGGGGTGGCGTTTGAATGCTTGTATGCCATCATTCAAAATGTAAATGGGGAGCGCATGGTTTTGTGGGTTCCGCGCCCCGAACAATACGGCATTCGTGCCAGCGGGACCTATTTATGTCCGAACCATTTGGCCAATGCCATTGCCATGCTGTTGCCGGTTGCCCTCGTGTTGCTCCTGTTGCCGGATGCGGGGTTTCCCCTGCGCATAATGGCTGTCTATTATTTGCTGGTATCCATGCCGGTGTTGTATTGGACGCAGTCGCGTAGTGGTTGGCTGGGGATGGTCGGCGGCGTCTGCCTGACCCTTTGGCTGCTGGCTTGGCGCAAAAGCCGGCGACTGTTTTGGGTATCTTTGCTCGCCCTCCCGCTTTTGATGGCCGTTCTTGGAGCCGTGGCATGGAAGATGTTGCCGGCGGTCCGGGAGCGCGTAGGTGCGGTTTGTGAAAATCCCGAGGCGTCGGGAGGAATCCGCGTCCCAATGTGGCGGGATATGCCCGACATGATCCGGGATAAGCCGGTCTTTGGCCATGGCGGCGGTTCCTTTGTATGGACCTATCCTCCGTACCAACGGCATGTTCGGCAGCATCTGACATGGGATTATCTGCATAACGAATACCTGCAGCTGCAGGTGGAATATGGCGCCGTGGGAAGTGCGCTGGCCGCGGGTGTCTATTTCCTGTTTGCATGGCAGTTGCTCAGAGGAGTTTTAAGGGCCCGTTCCCGGCCGCCTGCGTTTTTGCTGGCGGGTGCGGCGGGAAGCCTCTTTGCCACCCTTCTGCATGCCATTTTTGATTTTAATTTTCATATTTTTCCCAATCCGCACATGCTTATGTGGATCGGCGGAATCGCATTGGGAGTATGGTATTTTCAGGAGGGGGCGGGGATGGAAACCACGGGAAGCTGGAAGCAGGCACGGTGGGGTGTGGCGGCACTGGCTGTTGTTGGATGTGCATGGGCGGCCTGGTTCTCCCTAGCCGGCGGAATGTCCTATGCATGGACCATCCGGGGGGAGTTGGCGAGGGAAGCGTTCGCCGCCAAGGATTCAGCCGTGGAGGAGGCCACTGCGGCTTATCAAAAAGCCATCGCATGGGATTCGTGGAATTGGGAGCCGGCACTTGGCCTGGCGATATTGAAAACCACCCAGGCGTTTTGGTACCGAGATCCTGATCTGGATGAGGAAAAAGCCCATCAACAGATGCTGATTGGGGAAGCCGTGGAGCATTACCACATGGCCCGGGAGCGGAATCCATATGATATGGCCATTGAATTTGGGCTGGCCCGCGCCATGAATGTGCTGGGGAATTTTGAAGAGGCATTGCTGCATTACCAGCGGGCTGCGGAATATCAACAGCGCCATGTGTTTTATCGGGAACAGCTGGGTATTCAGCTTCGCCGGATGGGCCGCGATCAGGAGGCATTGGACGTGTTTCGCCGGAATGTCCAGGACAAGGTCCATACGGATGTCAGCGTGCTGAATATCCGGGCGTTGGAACGAAAGGCGGATCGTCAGGCAAAAGCACCCGCCGCTATTCCTTGAGGGATCAGGAGGCCGCCCAGCGGGGGCAGACGCGTAGAAAGGGACAACTTTTGCAGGGAGCATCCTGCTCGGTGCAATCGAATTCACTT
>JAISGX010000115.1 GCA_031262805.1 Verrucomicrobiota bacterium
ACATTCCTCCCCGCCGTTGCCAATCGCTTTGACTCGGAAATAATATACGGTTTCTTCTTCCAGAGCGGAGACCAACTGACTGGTGCCGGTCACGGTCAGGTTGGAATATCCCGGAACAAAATCACCAGTTGCCCGGGAGGTGATGTTGATTTCATCCACATACCGGACCGCACCGCCCGAGGAACGAGCATCCCGGATGCGGACATAGATGTTTTCATAGGCGGAAAGATCAATCGGTCCCACCAAAATGCCGGATTGCAATGAAGAGTTTTGCACCCGGTTGGTGTGTACCGCCTGCCATGGACCGGAGGGCGAGGAGGCGACTTCCGTCACGGCAATCCACACAGACGTATTGGCCGTCTTGGCATACTCATACGTCAGGGTTTCCGGATGGGACAACATCGGCGTCCGGACATATTGGTTGGTCGAGGAAAAGGAGATCGCATAGCGTCCCGTAGAAGAGGCATAGGTCGCATTACTCGCCACGGTTCCCGTGGCGTCCCATCCCTCGGGAAGGACTCCGGTTTCGAAACTTTCCTGCACCAAGTAGGCACTGCCCGCACCGAAGGAAGGCAATGTGCTGACATCCAGCCGGTACGCCAAGGCGACGGGCACCGCATCACATTGCGCAGTAAAATCCAGTGCATAGGTGATGGCGGCCCACAACCGGGTGGGCTCCGCTGGCTCCAGCGTGGTTACGGTGGCGCTCAGAGGGAGCGGAGAATACGTCGTCCCCGTCTGCTCCCAGGCAGCAAAATAATAGGGGGTGCAGGCGATCAATCCGCTCAAGGTTTTCGGACTGGCATCCGCCGAACCGCTATAGGCCACGGCACCGCCGGAGAGCGGCGAAACCAGCTCTTCCGCCTGCAGGCTGTAGCGAATGACCACATCGTCGCCCGACTGGAAGGGCGTGAAGGACAACTGGACGCTAGCCCCTCCCGGAAGCGGCTGCACGACGAAGTCCCGGAGCATGCCCATGCCCACCGTCACGGTGAGCACGGCCGGCTGGGACGCTTCTCCCGCGGCATTCACCGCCGCCACTTCAAACTGGAAGCTCCGTCCCACATCCGCCGATGTCGGCGCAAACTGGAACAGGCCGTCCGGGGTCCCGCTGGCGGAAATGCTATAGGTGCCATCCGGCTCCGGCGAGGCCGTAGCTTTGGTTACCGTGTAGGCCACGGTGGCGGGAAAGACCCCTTCCCCGGCATGCACGGGAACCGAATATCCCGTTCCGGCGACCATGTTGGTGACGGCGGGATCGAAATAGGGAGCCGGCCGTCTCCAGATGGTTTGAAGGCCCCCTGCCGTCGTTTCGCCGCTCTTTCGAACATTCAGGAAGGTGAAATGAGTCGGCAGAAGCGCGGCCAGGCCAATCGTGCGGCCCCCGATGGCATTGGTGGCGACATCCGCCGTGACGTAGAGGTAATGGGTTCCGATGGCCAAGACTTCCGACAGGCCGGACCAGGTGTGTTCCCCCGCCGAGCCGGGAGCGACAAGGATGCCGATCGGTGTGGCGGTGGACGTCGAGAACGAAGCGCTGGAGGAACGCCAGAGATGGAGCGCGGTGATATCCCCTTCTTCCACCGTTCCCACGGTGGTGACGGCCACAGCCGCCAGCGTGGCGGCATTGACGGTGACGTCCAAGCGGCTCCGGTGCAAAACATGCGCCATGGTTCCCGCCTGGACATTTGTGGCGGCCACCTGCAGGCCATTATCCGACAGCACCACCGTCGGCATGTCCGCATCCACAATGGTCGTCACCCAGCCAGTCGCCGAATGGGGGCTGACGCACTCGCCATGGCCTTCCGCCCGCAGGCGGTAATAATACGTGGTCTCTTCCTCCAGGCCGTCCACAATCACTCCAGACGCCTGCACCAAGCGGTTGGAATATCCCGGAACATAATCACCGGTTAACCGAGAGGTGACATTCATTTCATCCACATACCGGACCGCACTGCCCGAGGAACGAGCATCCCGGATGCGGACATAGATGTTTTCATAGGCGGAAAGATCAATCGGCCCCACCAAAATGCCGGATTGCGCTGAAGAGTTTTGCACCTGGTTGGTGTGTACCGCCTGCCATGGACCGGAGGGGGAGGAGGCGACTTCCGTCACGGAAATCCACACAGTCGCATTGCCCGTCTTGGCATACTCATACGTTAGGGTTCCCGGATGGGACAACATCGGCGTCCGGACATACCGGCCGGCCGCAGAAAAGGCACTCGCATAGCGTCCCGTAGACGAGGCATAGGTCGTATTATTCGATACGGCTCCCGTGGCGTCCCATCCCTCGGGAAGGACTCCGGCTTCGAAACTTTCCTGCACCAAGTAGGCACTGCCCGCACCGAAGGAAGGCAATGTACTGACATCCAGCCGATACCCCGCCGCACCCGCAACTGCGGGCCAGTTCAGCGTGAAGCTCATGGCATTCGTCGGCTGGACATACAAGCCCGTTGGCGCAGCAGGCACATCGGTTGAATCCGAAGCCGTTACTCCCTGGAGGGACCACACACCGCGGTCATAGGTCCACGCTTTGAAGAAATACGGCGTGCACGAAAGCAACCCTTCCAGTTCCATAAGTTCGCCGGATCCCACATAGGCCACGATGCCGCCGCCAAAAGAGGCCCCGATCAACGGCAGGGCCGTTCCCGCCGCCGGGGCTTCCAGAAAAGTCCCGGTGGTGTTGTACACCATCACCACCGTCTGCCCGGCACCCACTTCCATGTCCACATACATAGAGGTGGGACCGGCGGAAACGACTTCCAGCAGAGGTTCCGCCGGTACGGCCACATACTGGACCTTCACCACTCCCAATTCCACCACCAGCCGGAAAACACCGATGGCTTGCTCGGGAGCATTCAATACGGAGACCACAGCGTTGCTAGCCAAACCCGCCGTCCCCGCACCGGCCGTCACCGCCCATTCCGCAGAACTCTCGCCGTCAAACGAACTCGCCGCCGCCACATCAAAAACAACGTTGCCGATGGTACTGGCCGCCGCCGCCTCCACCGTCTGCCCGGCCGACAGCTGCAGGGTGGAACCGGAAGACATCGTCAACGTCCGCACACGAACACTCTCCTGCAGTTCCAGGGTTCCTCCACTCAGCACGCTCACGGCATTCGCCGCTCCACCCAGGGCATCCGCATGCGCAGCAATCAAACGGCCTGCCGCCACCGCCACCCCACCGGTCAACGTATTCGCCCGAGGCAGCACCAACGTCCCCGCCAGCTCCTTGCGCAGGGCGCCGCGGCCCTGTACCACGCCGTTCACCGTCACCGTCTTGCCGCTGGCCACGCGTAGCAGGGAGCGGGAGGATGTGGTTTCCTCCACCGTCAAGGGGGCATCCAACACAACATCCGCCGTGGCATAAAAACTGCGTGCGCCGGAGCTTCCCTGCCGGATGATGACCGGATTGGTCAACGTCAACGCCGAGGTGATCTGGAAAGTCGCCGCACCGCTTGCCGCGCCGATGTAGATCCCGCCGGATCCCAACGCAGAGGCGGAAGAAGGCGTCAACGTTCCGGCGTCGATATAGGTGCCACCCGAATAGCTATTGGTGTTGGCCAAGGTGATGGCGCCGGTCCCCTTCTTCACCACCAAGTTGGGGCTGTGCAGCTCCACACAGGTGGCCGCCGTCCCGTCGGTGATTTTCCCACGGATCAACCGGGTTCCATTGTCCGCGCCGAACTCCACAAAGCCCAGATTGGTCACCGCGGTCTTTTGCTTCCAATAAACCGCTTCATTGGACGTTCCATTCCAATCATCCGCGTAATAGACGGAGAAACCGTCGATCCAATCCGTATCGCCGGGCTCATTAAGCATGCTCAGATCATACTTGGGCGTCTGCCCGGCAATGGTGGCGGAAAATTCCCGGGAGGAGAGGATGTGAAATTCCATCGTCAAGGTGGTGTTCCATGGGCGGATCCCCTCCCAGCTTGAGGCATCTAGGTTGCCGTAGGTGATGTACAGGTCCCCATTGGTGTTGCCGCACTGGATATAGGTGCGGCTGTTGCTGTGCCGGTCCGCCCAAGACCCGGTGGCGGCCCCATCATTCAGGGAAACGCCCAGGATGCCATACGGCGAAAACCCATGGAAGGAAATCTGGAATTTGTCGCCGGGCTGGAGCGGCCGCTCAACGCCGCCGCCGGTGCCGCTCGTCCGAAATGTCCGCCAGGCCACCGCCTGCTTGGGCGTGTCATAAGTGTTCCCCCACATCCGCATTTCCGTGGGGCCACTGTCTTCAATCCAGCCGCCATCCAGGAAGGTGGCGTCGTAATATTGCACCTGCTGGACCAACTCCACCTCACCCGGCACGCAGGATGCCGCCGCATTCACCGTCAGGGCGAACTCGCCCGCATGGCCTGCGCTGTTCGTCAGGCCGAACACAAAGTGATAGGTTCCCTCGGCGCTCGGCGTGAAGGAAAACTCCCCTGTTGCATCATTCAAGCTGTAGGCCACCGCCGGTGTGCGGCTGGCCAAGATGAATACTCCATGGGGGAAACCTCTCGCCGCCACATAGTCCGCCAGATTCAACTGGAAAAGCTCATCGGGCACACCGGGCTGGGAAAGCGCCGCCTGTCCCCATTGCGGCGCCTGCTGAATGGTGA
>JAISGX010000040.1 GCA_031262805.1 Verrucomicrobiota bacterium
CGGCCTTCGGCGTCGGTGTTCAGGATTTCCACGGTTTTGCCGTTGCGGGCGGTGACGATGTCGCCGGGCCGGACGGCGCCGCCGTCGGGCATGTTTTCCACGGCGGGCACATAGGCGACCACGGGACGCGGCAGCTTCAGGCGGGCGGCCTGGCGGACCACGGCCAGGGCGGTGATGCCGCCGCATTTGTCATACTTCATCCACTCCATGCCTTTGCCGGGCTTGAGGCTGATGCCGCCGGAATCGAAGGTGACGGCCTTGCCGACCAGCACCACGGGCTTGGGAGCATTCCTGCCTTGGGGCGTATAGGCAAACCGGATGAGGCGGGCGGGCCGTTTGCTGCCCTGCGCCACGGCGAGCAGCGCGCCGCATTTTGCTTTTTTCAAGGCGGCTTCGTCCCAAACGCGGCAGGACAACCCGGTTTCCCGCGCCCATTTTTCGGCACGAGCGGCGAGCTCCACCGGGCCAAAACGGTTGGCGGGCTCATTGGCGGCATCGCGCATTTCATTCAGCAATCGGCCGAGGGTCTCGCCCTGGCGGATGGCATCCCGGACCGGTTTTTCCGCTAGGACCGGCCCTTCCCATTCCATGACGAATGCGCCGATTTTGCCGACGGCTTTTTTGTATGCGTCAAAGGAATACATGCCGTAATGCAGGCTTTCGGCGGCGAGCTTCATCCAACTGGAGGGTTCCGGCGGAAGCCCCGTCTTTGCGGGCCATGCAAAGTGCAGCTTTTTTAGGCCGGAGGTGGAGAGGCTACGGGCGGCGGCGGCCCAGGCGCGGCGCCAGCGGAGGGGGTGCATGTCCGGCCGGGATCCAATGCCGGCAAGCAGTACGGGGGTGGTCAATCCGGCGGGCCAGGCCACGGAAGCGGCGGCGCCTTCAAAGGAGCTGGCGCTCAGCCAGGAGGCCAAGGCAGCTTGATCGGCCTTCGGCAACACATCGGCCCCGAAGGCCTTCCCATCTTGAACCAATAGTAGGCGGGCACCGGACTTGGCGGACGCGGCCTCCACCCAGCGGAAGGAAAGAGTTTTATTCATCGCCACGGCACTCCGGCGCCAGCTTGGCATGGGCTTGCTTGTCCGCCGGCCAATCGTTGACGGCAAAGCCCATGTTGCTGATGGCGACTTCCACATTGCGACGGCCAAGGCGGACGTTGTCGTAGGTGACCCAGACGGTTTGCGATTCAAGGTCAAAGTCCTTGTTCAGAACGGCGTCGCCGAGCTGGTCCAAGCCAGTCCGGACGAGCTGCTCGCAGGCCTGGGTCTTCATGGCGGGAATCTTCAATTCGATCATCGAGGTGGTGTTGCGAAAACACCCCGAAGCCACCACCCCCAGCAGAAGGAGGGCGCCGCAACCGGCCATTCCAAATTTACTCATCGGTCAGTCTCCCTATCGTTTTTTTTCACTATTCCACCCCCCCCGCCGCTTGTCAACCGCTCCGCCGGATGGGCGGACATCTTCCTCATTGGCTTTCCGGCGAGCGACGGGTATACTTTTCGCGAGATGAAAATCGCGACGTTCAACTGTAATTCCATCCGTAGCCGGATCGGCATCGTGCTGGATTGGCTCGCGGCGCATTCCCCCGACATCCTCTGCCTGCAGGAAACCAAGGTGCAGGACGAGGAGTTCCCGGCGGAGGCCTTCAACCGCCAAGGCTGGCAGGTGGCCTATCAAGGCGAAAAAGCGTATAACGGCGTGGCCTTGGTGTCTAAGAAAAAGGCGGACGAGGTGTCCGTCGGCCTGGATGAAGCACCGAAGGATCCCGCCCGCCTGATTCACGCCCGTTTCGGCAAGTTGCATGTGGTCAACACGTATGTGCCGCAGGGCCGGGACATTGAAAGCCCGATGTATGCCTACAAACTGCACTGGTTCGCCCGGCTCAAGGCCTATATGGCCCGGCGCTTCACGCCAGTCGACCGCGTGCTGTGGTGCGGAGATTTGAACGTGGCGCGCCTGCCCATTGATGTTTCCCATCCGGAGAACAAGGCGAATCATGTCTGCTACCACATTGCCGTGCGCAAGGCGCTGGAGGAGGTCCTGGCGTTCGGCTTCACCGACTTGTTCCGGGAGCAGAATCCGGATTTAGCGGATTATTCCTTCTATGATTACCGCGTACCGTTTGATCCGGAGAACAAGCATGGATGGCGAATCGATTATATTCTGGCTACGCCGCCGCTGGCCGAAAAATGCACACAGGCGGCCATCGACATCCGAGCGCGCATGCTTCCCAAGCCGTCGGACCACACTCCGCTGTATGCCGTGCTGAAAAGATAGCCGGTGCTACGGCAGAAGCTGGAGAATCCAATCCGAGGCAAGCGTGGAGGCGGGCATATCTTCTTCAAACCATTCCCGAACATCCCATTCCAAGCCGATGCCGTGCATGAAGTTGTACAGGGCCTTTTCCAGCCCGACCCCCAGGCGCTCATGCGCGGCGGCAGGCTCCTTTTCCTCAAACCCGACATCGTTGCGGGCGAATCCGGCTTCCGCCGACGGCAGCAGGCGAATGCCATAGGCGGAAGGATGCCCTCCGACATCCGAATGGACTGTGCAGGCGAACCGGTGGAAGAAGCCGGACTGGATGCACCCGGCGGCAAAGAGTTGGCGGACGGCATCGAGCGCATCCACGGTTTCCTGGGCGCTCTGGCCGGGAAATCCATACATCAGATAGGCATGCACTAGGATGCCGGCCTCGCTCAACGCGTTGGCCGCCCGTGCGGCCTGCGCCAGCGTCACGCCTTTTTTCATGCGTTTAAGCAGGCGGTCTTCCGCCACTTCCAACCCACCGGCAACCGCCACGCATCCACTTTCCGCCAACAGGCGGCACAGCGCGGGGGTGAAGGCTTTTTCAAACCGGATGTTGGTCCACCACGTGACGGCCAGGCCACGGCGGTTGATTTCCAAGGCCAAGGCCCGCAAGGCGGCGGGAGAGGCGGCTTCATCCACAAAGTGAAATCCGCTTTGCCCGGTTTGCGCCATCGCGGCTTCCATGTGGTCCACCACGGTGGCGGCCTCCAGCCGTTCGTAGCGGGCAATATAATCCAGCGTGGTGTCGCAGAAGGCGCATTGGTGCCAATAGCACCCGTGTTCCAGAGCCAGTTTGTTCCACCAGCCGTCGGACCATAGGCGGTGCATGGGATTCAAGAGATCCAACGCGGAAAGATAGTCCCCGGTTTTCAACCCCTCCCAAGTGGGCGTGCCGCGTTCCGAAAGCGGAAGGTCGGGCTCACATCCCCGGCTATAGACGACGGCACCGTCTTCCAGATAAAACGTCCGGGACAAATCGGCCTTGCGCCGCTGTCCGCGCCTCCATTCCAGCAGGGACAGCAACGGGCGCTCTCCATCGTCCAGCGTTACAAAATCCACATAGGAAAACACCCGTGCATCCGAGAGGGAGCGCAGCTCGGTGTTGACGAATCCGCCGCCGAGCACCACGACGGTGTCCGGGGCCGCCTGCTTGATCCTTCGGGCCAATCGGAAGGCGCCATAAACGCAGCCGGGAAACGGCACGGAGAGCAGCACCATTCCCGGCCGGTGGACGGCCAGGGCAGCATCCATGCTTTCCTCCAGCCATTGATCCAGCAATGTGGGAGGTCCTTCCAGGGCATCCGCCAAGGCATCGAACCCGGCGGAAGAGCGAACCAGAGTTTCCGCATAGCGGACGAGTTCAAAGCGGGGGTCCACAGCATGGCGGACCACATCCGCCACGTCGTTCAAATAGAGGGTGGCGAAATGTTTGGCGCGGTCCTGCACGCCCAATGTGCCGAACGCCCATGCCAACGGGTCTTCGCCCTCCTCCGCCTCATGAGCCGCCAGCGTCTGGAAGCGTGGCCCTTCCGGCAGAAATCCACGTGTGGCAATGCGGTGGGCCAGGGTGGGATCCCGCCCCTGCAGAAACCGGATGACCGCACGGATGCTCCCCGCATAGCGGGAAAACTCGTGCAGAAAAATACAGGTGCTTTCCGAGCGCCGCCGTGACGGAAGCATCAGGGCCCGTTCCCGAACGGCGGCCAACCCTTCCGGCGAAAAAATCCGCAGGGCCAAGCCCAAAGAGAAATCCGCTTGAGCAGCCGGAATGTGGTGCGCACGAAGAAAACCGGTGAGCCAAGCGGTGGAAGGATAGGCGCAGTTCAACTGCGTCATCGGCGCCAAGGCCGTTAAGACCGTTGCGGCGGATGCCTCTGGAATGGCGGACGGGGCCATGCCGTCATCTCTCCATCGCTTTGCGGATTTCATCCGCAGCCAGAGGCGCACCACCCAGAGCGATGGTTTGCGGCGGAGGCGGGGCTTCGGCCACCGCAGCCAAGGCATCGGCCAAGCGGCCGGCATACAAATCCGCCGCAGGCAGATGGACATTACGCACAACCCGCTTCAGCTCCCGCTCCAACAAGGGATATTCGACAAAGTTCTCCCTTTCGGCATACACGAGGGGTTTGGCGTTGGCCACACAGTCGCTCAAAAGGCCGTATCCCGGCTTGCTGACCACGGCATCCACACTGGCCAGCACGTCTGAAAATGTCATTTGGGCACGCTCGACGGCATGGATGTTCCGTCGGTTCGGCCAAGCCAACGGCCGCACGGTGAAAAACTCGTTTTCATCCAACGCCTCCACTCGCTGTAGAGCGGCGGCGTCCCAGGCCAGGGTGGTGAACGACAGCAGGACCCAGCGCTTCTGCGGCCGTGCGCCGGTCATAGAGGCAAGCCGTGCACGGTCCGGAACTCCGGGAGAAGCCAATAACGGCAGAGCCTTGCGGCGGCGAAACACATCCATCTCAGGAGAGAACGGCAGCTTCAGCAGCAAGTCCGCCTCGCGGTATCCCTGCCGGAACCAATCCACAATCGGTACCCAGCGCGCATCGCGGGCGGCAAAGGGGGCGTAAATCCAATCCCACGAAAAATTCCCCATGGCCAGCGCGGGCAGGCCGGCTCGAGCGGCCGCCTGAAGGGGAAGTGACGGAATATCCGCCACCACCACCGACGCACCCAGCCGCTTCAAAAATTCCGCTTCCCGTTCCACTCCGGCATCCGACTGCCGTATCAGGGCTTCTGCGCGTTCCCGGGTGGCGTCCACATCCACACGAATGGAATCCTTCTGCACCATCCCGATATCCCAGGCGCCGGGCCGAATCGTATATCGTTCGGAAGGAACCCTCAGGCGGTTCCGCAGAAAATCCTCGGGCAGGTCCGTCACGATGACGGCGTGAAGCGGCGAATCCCCGGCCAGCAGGGCATTGAGCACATCACATGAACGCACCCCGTGGCCGTAGCCATGGGCGGTGATGTAATAGGCCATCTGTTTCACGGAACTCATGCCCTAGAAGAATAGGGTGTTTGCCTCCCGGCGGAAAGATGAAATCCCTCCACTGGAAATGGGCTTTCAACGCCTCCCGCTCCTTGATAGGCTCTCGAACTATGAAAAGTATGACATTCCGGAATGCTCCTGCCTCCCGGGGCGGCCGCAAAACCCTCGTGGCCCTCCTTGTCCTGTCGCTTCTGCTGCTGGGCATCAGCCTAAAGATCAACCTCTCCGCAGCGGGCGTGCTCTCGGCACAGACGGAGCTCAACCATTCCTGCGGCGGAGGCGAAGACGAGTTCCCGCAATTCATGGAAACCCATTCCTACGGCAGCGGATCGGCCAAAGTGGTACGCATGGCGTTCCACGGCCCCATCAGCCACCGGATGGAGAGCGGCCTGTTTCATTCCACCGACCCGGTGGAAGACCTCCTCCGGCAAATCCGGGCGGCCCGCCAAGATTCCAGCGTTCGAGCCATCCTATTGGAAGTGGACTCCCCCGGCGGCGAAGTGACGGCGGCGGATGAAATCTATCATGAGCTCACCCTCTTCAAAGAATCGGAGGAAGACCGGTGCATCGTGGTGCTGGTGCACGACATGGCGGCTTCCGGCGGCTACTACATTTCGCTACCCGCCGATCGCATCATCGCCCAGCCGACGGCCATCATCGGCTCCATCGGCGTCATCATGCAGACGCTCAACATCCAGGGCCTCAGCGAAAAAATCGGCGTCACGGACACGACCATCAAGTCCGGAGCAAACAAGGATCTGTTGAACCCGTTCCATCCCGTGGAGCCCCAACAGATGAAATTAATGCAGGGGATGATTGATACGGTATATGACCGCTTTGCCTCTCTGGTGGCCGAGGAACGCTCTCTGGACAAGGCGGAGTTAAAAACATTGGCTGACGGCCGTTTGTTCTCCGCCGCCGACGCGCTCCGCCACCGCCTGATCGACGGCATCGGCTACTGGGAGGATGCGGTGCAGATCACCAGCGAATTGTTGAAAGAGGAAGAGGTTTTCGTGGTGAGCTATTCTCGAAACAAGACCTTCGTGGAAAGCTTGTTCAGCAGTAGTCGGCCCATTGGCGCCCTTCAAGCCCTGTGGCAGGGAATGGAAGCGCCGCGACGGTTATACCTCTGGCGGCCATAGATCCCCCCCACCCTTTTCGGACGCTCCAGCGGCGGGCACAGCGGGTCAGGTTCCCGGCGGAGCATCCTTCAACCGCCGGATGAATTCCGCTTCGTCCAGAATGGGGATCTGCAAGGCTTGGGCTTTGTCCAGTTTGGTGCCGGGCTCCTCCCCCGCGATGACGACATCCGT
>JAISGX010000020.1 GCA_031262805.1 Verrucomicrobiota bacterium
ACGAAATTGAAAAAATCACGGTGACGCCGGCAACCGTCGAACTGATCGGCCCCGAAAAACGCCTGGCCAACATTGAATCGATCAGTACAGCCCCGGTGGATCTGGATGGGCGCATCCGATCCATCAACAAGCGGCGGACCACGCTCGCGACCGGGGAAAGCCTGACGGGGGTACGCCTCAGCCCGCCGAATGTCACGCTGGATGTGACGGTTGTGGAGCGTTCCATTTCGTCGCGGTTTCCGGATGTTCCCGTCCTTCCTCTTCTGCCGGTCGGCCGAATGGTGCGGGCGGATCTTGAGCCAGAAACCGTCACGCTCACACTCAAAGGTCGGCCCGAACTGATAAGAAATATGGAGGCGGAGGAGTTCCGCCTGTTTGTTGATGCAACGGATATTGCGAATGCCACGCCGGTCAAACGCGCCGTCCGGGCGGACCTTCCGCCCGGCATCACCTTGGTGCGGGCCGAACCGTCCAGCGTGACGGTGCAGCTGAAGGACTGAGGAAATGCGCCGCCATCGTTTCCAGCCAATGGAACCTGTTTTTCCACTCCATGGAAAAACCAGCCGAGGATGTACCGGAAGAAAGGGCCTTCCGGCCCTGTTGCTGCTCCTCTGCATGGTGTGCGTAGCCCCCGCCCAAACCTGGCTGGCCGCCCCCCTCCCTGCCGATGCCCTCCGGCTGAACACCGAGGCAGCGGCAGCGGCCACTCCCGCCCAAGCGATCCGCCTGTATGCCCAGGCACTCCGCGCCGCCGCTTCCAACGGCCCGGCACTATTCGGCTTGGGCATCCTCCTGCTCGAGGAGGACCAGCCGGAGAAGGCTCTGACCCCGTTCCGCCGACTGAACGCGTTGTATCCGGATGATCCATGGGCCCTGACGGCCCTTGCAACAGCCATCGGCCGCTTGCCGGAGCTACGCCGGGCCGACCTGCAGGAAGCCCTGGGCGTTGCCGAACGGGCCACGCTCCTTGCTCCGGAGGATGCGGAGGCCCAGCATATTCTTTCCCTGCTACGCCACATGAATGGCGAGTATGCCGCCGCGGAACAATCGGCCCGGCAGGCCGTGGTGCTGGCGATGGCCCAAACAAACGAAAGCCTCGGCGTCTATCAACAGCAGGAAGCGACATGCCGGGATGCTCTGGCCGTTTTTTCCCTTCTGGAATAAACCGTCAGGGGTCGGCCGCCGCTCGTTTCCGAATCGTCGATTTTGCTTGCGAAAACCTTCCGCCATGGAGAAACATGACCGCATGAAAAATAGTCTTTCTTTTCTGAGCATGATGATCCTCGCCGCCCTTCTGACCTCCTGCGCCAGCACGGATGAGGGCGCCCGCAGCCACTCCAGCAAACTGCGCTATGACACACGCGAGCTGAAGGATGTGACGTTCACTCCCGAACCGGGCGTGGAGCTTGAAACCGGCCAGAAAGTGAAGCTGGATTTCCGCCTAGAGGTGCCGGAAGACAATTACCAAGCCTGGGCCAAACCCGGTTTTCCAACCAACTATTCGGAGTTGACTCCCCATGGCTTCTCCTTGGATTTTGCGGATTCCCCCCGCTATACCAGCGGCACCGTGACGGTGGAGCGGACCTTCGGATTGACCTATAACCGGCTGAAGGACCGCCGGGGCGCGTCGGACACCAATTTCCCCGCCCAAATCGTGGTGACGAACATCATCTTCACTCTCAAAAACATCCAAAGCGGCGCCCCCATCCGGGAACTCACGCGCATCCGCGTGGAATACACCTGGAATTGCAGCAAGACTCCCTCCAAACCGGCAAAATGACGCCGTTTGCCGTTCCCCGCGCCCGCGCTTTTCAGCGCGGGTTTTTTCATGTCCGCTGAACGCTGAGGCGTCCGATGGGTTTGGTGGTGATGTAATATCGTTCGAAATCCGTTTGCTCGTCCTCGGAAGGGATAAACGGAGGAATGGATGTGAACCGGGCATCGCCCGCAAACATGTCGGAAAGCTGCTCAAAGTAGGCTTCATGGTCGGTGGCGGCATGAACGACGCCGCCGGGAACAAGCGTACGGCACAGGGCATCGAGAAAGGCCGGATTGAACAGCCGGTTTCCTTCATGCCGGGCCTTTGGCCATGGATCGGGAAAAAAGACATAATAGGTCCAGACGGAAGCAGCGGGAAGCAAATGGGCAACGGCATAATAGGCTTCCATGCGCATCAGGCGGATGTTGCCCAGCTCCAATCGGCGGGCCCGATTGTCGATTTTGCGGATACGCCGCAGCATGCGGTCGATGCCCAAAAAATTCACGGTCGGATGTTTGGCGGCATGCGCGAGCAAGAAACGTCCCTTCCCGCACCCGAGGTCCACTTCCAGCGGCCGCTCCGGATGGCCGAAACAGGAGGCGAGCGGAAACGGCCCCAGCCACTCTTCCGGTGTGCCGGGCCCCACACGAAGACTTTCCGTAATCACGAATTCCAGCCGATCATATGTATTGAACGTTCACGAGATTCCGGAGGATGCCGATTCCCTCCACTTCGCATTCCACAACATCCCCATCGTGCAGCATCTGCGGAGGCTTTCGCGCCGAGCCGATGCCGCCGGGCGTGCCGGTGGAAACCACATCGCCGGGTTGCAGGGTCATAACCTGGGAAAGGTCGGCCAACACCTGCTCCAGCCGGAAAATCATCTGGGAGGTATTGGCCTGCTGAAGCGTCTCGCCATTCACCCGTTGAAAAATATCCAAGCCGTGCGGGTTCTCTATTTCATCCGCCGTGACCAGCCACGGGCCAAGCGGGCCGAAATAGTCCGCGCTTTTTCCCATAAACCACTGGCCTCGGGCCTGTTGCAGATCCCGGTTGGTCACATCATTCAAAATGGTATATCCAGCAATGACGGAGAGGGCGTTGTTCTCATCCAGATTCCGTGCGCGCCGAGCGATAACCACAGCCAATTCGACTTCGGCATCCACCCGGTGGGCATCGGGATGGAGAAAAAGGATATCGCCGGTTCCACATAGGCTGTTCGGATTTTTTGAAAAATAGATCGGCAGGTTCGGCACTTCGGCATCGAATTCTTCTGCGTGGTCGCGGTAGTTTTTGCCCAGACAGATCACCTGACTGGGGCGGGCAATGGGCGGCCCCAGCCGAATGCCTTCCGCCGGAAAGGTCTTCAAGGCGGATTCCCGAAGGAGTCCGCGAAGGCGGGCCAAGCCAAAGGTGTTCCAGAAACGGGTGTTGTAATCCTCTATATCGAACACCATAGCGCGCACATCCACAATGCGGGCGGGCGCCGAATCCGTGGCATCCAACCAAATGCCGGGACATTCCCGGCCGGGTTCGCCGTAGCGTACTAATTTCATGGAGAATCTCCGTCAAACAACATGGCGGACGCCCTGGGAGAAGACCGGGGGGGGGATTTGGCGTGCACATACACCTTTCGTGCGGGGGCGGGAGGCAGGCCTTCGCCTAAGCGTGTCCGGCCTAACGGCGCCAGGACGTCATCGGTGGTCTTGAAATGGCATTTGGCGGTTTCAAGCAACACGGCGCCCCCCTTCTTTTCAACCAGCTCCGCAGCAACGGCTTTCACTTTTTCCGATGCCCCTTTCGGCAGGGTCACGCCATATGTTGCACCCAGTTTGTCCATGGCCGAGAGAAAGCCCGCACGGGCCAAAATGGAGGCGGCGGCAACCGCCACGTCACTTTCCGCCTTGTGCCGCTGCTCCAGCTTGATCCGCCGACCTTTTTTCTGCAGGGCACGCTGGATCTGCTGTTCGGGCCCAAACTGATCGCTCAAGGCACGGGGGCATCCCGGAACTTTTTCCAACAGGTTTTCAATGGCACGGGCATGCCCCCAGGCCAGGATTCGGTTCACGCTACCCATGGTGGCATACAAGCGGTTGTACGCCGACGGGCCGATGGACACCACGGTGAATTGGTCCCCCAGCCGCTCCCGGATTTTCCGCGCTATCTCTTGGGCGGCCTTGTCCGATGTGATGGTCTTGCTGTCGCGCACATTCATGGCGCGCAGGTCGTTGGCGATGGCCGGGTCCACATAGGCGGCGGCAATCACCAGCGGGCCGAAATAATCCCCTTTTCCGCTTTCATCCACCCCGATGTGGGGGGCAATGGCATCTGGATTCAACACATCCTCATATCCCAAGCGAGCCTCCCCCAGCACCTGGGGTTCCAGCACAAAGGTGATCCAGTCGGCGGCACCTTTGCCCTGCACCAAGCATTTTCCGCTCTGATACACCGCAATCTGGCAATCCTCGCCCTCGACGGCCGCCAGCGTATACGCCAGCCGGCGGGGACGGTAATTCCCCTCCCGCAGGATCCGTGCGGTTTGCTCCATTTGTTCCGAAGTCAATTTAATCGTATACGAATTTTTCTTTTCCATTGCTGTGGAAGCCTATCAAAGCCCCTCCCGGCTGGCAACTGCCCGCCCAAAGCGGCCGACGGAAGAAGCACGGGACGCTTTACTTTGAATGAAGAAAAACATTATTGGTTTCCGGGCTGAGTTTTGGTAGTTTTTGATCGTTTATGTTACGAAGAAGTTTTAAATTCCAATCGAAGCTGACAGGCATCCTTGATGCCGTCTTGGTTTCCGCCGCCCTGCTTGCAGCGTTGGTGACTCATAAAATCCTAGCCGAGCTTTTTCCAAACACGTTTGCCGTTTTCGATATGTTTTGGGCAAACGCGTGGCTGTTCATCGCCGTTATTCTCGTGTGGGGCCTCACCTTCGATTTCTGTGGCGTATACAACCAATTTGTCGGTGTTTCGCCCAAACAGGCGGTGACGCAGGTGCTTCGTGGAGGCCTTCTGAGTTTGGCCATCCTGCTCGGCATGCTCTACGTGTTGCGAATCCACAGCATTCCGCGCACCCTGCTGGGCATCCATTGCTTTTATGCCATGGCGGCGGTGGTCTTGCGCATTCTATACATCCAGCCCTTTTTGCTGCGGATCGAACAGAAACGCCATATTCTCCTGCTGGGCAATGCGGAACAAATGCAAAGCATCTATCCTTGGCTCCGCCAGCCGACCAACCAGCTGTTTTTTGATGTCATCGGCGCCTTGGCCGCGCCTGGGGGGCATTTGCCGGAAGGTCTGTTTCGGCTTGGAGCGCCGGAAGATTTTCTGCAGGTTCTACATGCCCATACCGTGGATGCCGTCATCATCCTGACGAGAAATATATCCACGGATCAAGCGGGGGAATGGCTACAGCAATGCGAAACCGAAGGGGTGGAAGCATGGCTGATTGCCGATTATCTGCGGACAGCGGCCGCCGACATCGCCCTCGATGAGATTGCCGGAAAGCCCATGCTACTGTTCAGCACCACACCAAGGTCCGCTTGGTCCCTCGCGCTCAAACAGCTGGCGGACATCGTGCTCTCCGGCCTGGCTCTTGTTCTGCTCTCCCCCGTCTTCTTGGTTCTCGCCATAATCATCCGGCTGACGTCTCCAGGGCCCGCCTTTTTTTTACAGCGCCGCTGCACCCTCAACGGGCGAACCTTTCTCATGTATAAATTCCGGACCATGGTTCAGAATGCAGAGGAAATTCGAAAGACGCTGGAAGCGCAAAACGAGGTGAGCGGTCCGGTGTTCAAAATGAAAAACGATCCCCGGATCACCCCCATCGGGCGTTGGCTCCGCCGCTATTCCCTGGATGAACTTCCCCAGTTGTGGAATGTTTTCAAAGGCGACATGTCCATCGTCGGCCCCCGCCCGCCGATCCCATCCGAAGTGGAAAAGTATGAAAGCTGGCAGCGGCGGCGGCTGAGCATGCGTAGCGGCTGCACCTGCCTGTGGCAGGTCAGCGGGCGCAACAAGCTTTCCTTCGAGGATTGGATGCGGCTGGATTTGGAATATATCGATACGTGGTCGCTCCTGCTGGATTTCAAAATCATGCTCAAAACCGTCGGGGCTCTTTTCAAAGGAACGGGCTACTAACCATGCAGCCCGCGGTTTTCTTTGATCGCGACGGCATTGTCAACCGCTCCCCGGGGCCGGGATATGTGAACCACGTGGACGACTTCCACCTGCTCCCTGGATTCATCGAGTGCGTCCGGGCCGCCACTCGAAAACACATCCCCTGCATCATCGTCACCAACCAGCGGGGGGTGGGTCGGGGAATCACCCCGCCGGCACAACTGGCCGCCATGCACCGCCGACTGGCGGATGCAATGACAAGGGAACACCTAGCGTTGCTGGACATTCTGGTGTGCACGGCCGATGATGTCCGCCATCCCAACCGAAAGCCCAATCCGGGCATGTTGCTGGAGGCGGCAACCCGCCATCACCTAGACCTGTCTAGGTCCTGGATGATCGGCGACCGGGAGACAGATGTGCAAACCGGAAGAAATGCAGGCGTGGCGGTGACGGTTCTGGTGGATGCCGGAACGGAGCCGACAAACGCCACGTACCGGGCGCCGGATATGAAGGCCTGCGCCGTTCTGCTCGGGGAGAAGCTCTAATCCCGCCGACTACGGCCCAACAGGGCTTCCACTCGGGCGACATCCTCCGGCGTATCCACTCCACCACCGGGGTCTGTACCCTCCAGCACATACATCCGGGCCCCTATGTACAGAGCGCGAAGCTGCTCCAATTTTTCCATGCTCTCCAGCAGGCAAGGCGGCTCGCGAACCAGCCGCTCCAGGAAGCTCCGCTGGTAGCCGTAAATACCGATGTGCCTCATATGGCAGCCTGCTTGCGGAGCAAAGGCCTCGCCCTCCCCCCGGATGAACGGAATAGGGGCACGTGAAAAATACAAAGCCGCTCCATTTGCCGCACGAACCACCTTCACCACATCCGGGGAATGAAGCTCCGCCGCCGTATGTAGCGGCGTGCAGGCAGTCACCATATCCCATTCCGGCGCATCCGCCAGCATGGCCGCCACCTGGTTGATCAAGTCTGGGTCAATCAAGGGCTCATCCCCCTGAATATTCACCACGCCATCCGCATGGAGAGAACCGACAGCTTCCGCCACACGGTCCGTGCCAGAGGGGTGGTCCTCGCACGTCATGGCCACGGATGCCCCAGAACGACATGCAACCATCGCAATTCGTTCATCATCGGTGGCCACCCATACCCCGGCAAGCCGATCCGCCCGGAGAACCCGTTCGACCACCCACTCCAACAGGGGCTTTCCCGCAATCGGGGCCAGGCTTTTTCCCGGGAAGCGGGTGGATCCCCAACGTGCGGGAATCACCCCAACGATTCGTTTGCTCATGACGTCCTCCTTCTCCTCTCGATCTACCCGAGTATTTCCCATTCGCGGCCTGCAAACAACTCTTAATCACACCGGCGGCTTTATCCGCCGTTCCGCTTGAAATTTTTTGCCCCCAGTGGGAGGCAAGAGGCTCCCTTGCGAGAGCAAAACCATGAGACAAATGACGACCTAAAGGGACAACCGGAATGACAGTATGGAAAGGCATTGGAAGCGTCGCATCGGAGCCCTGGCAAAACATAATGGAGTGGCGGGGGCAATTCCCCCGAAGCCCGCCTTTTGTACATATTACCTACGAATGCCCCCGACGGCAGCCGCCGTGCCGGTAAAACGCCTTGTTCTTCCTCTCTATTTTCTCCTTTTGCTTCCGTGTCGGTTTTTGTATGCTTTCAGTCATTACAAGCGCCAAGGAGAACCCATGGGCAATTTGCAAATGCTTCGAAGTTTCGCTGTTTGGATCGCCGCTCTCGCCGCCGTGCTATGCTCGGCGGCCCTTGCGGCGGGCTCTTCCCGAACCGAAAAGCTTGCCGCCATCGATGCCGCTCAGTATGCCGACATCTTCGAAAACGAGGTTTTCGACCTTCAGGACTTGGCGAAGGGCGCGGAAATCCAGCGCCGTTTTTTCAACCGCATCACGCCGCCGGGAATCTCTTGGGTGCAGCCCATGTTTCCGCCCTTGGCGCCATTCGAGGCCGAAAACTTCGACGACTCGTTTCTGGACGCCCTTTTGGGGGAGGCCAAATATAGCGTGGCGATTTATCCGCTCTCGCTCGCGCTGGATCCCGGGACGTCTATGCCGAGGGCCATCTGATGGCCAGCCTTCC
>JAISGX010000065.1 GCA_031262805.1 Verrucomicrobiota bacterium
TACCTCCATATATCAAGGACGAAATCAAATAAACCTGCGAGCGGCGCTCCAACAGGAACTGCCGGCTCCATTGCGCTCCAAGCCAAACGGGCGCCACGGCCATCAGCCCGCCGAACAACAAGGGCGAAACATCTGCAAACTCAGGCCCCCATACCCACCGAACTGCCCATGGACCGAACAGCCGGATATTGCCCGCCAGCAGCAAGATCAGCGCCAACCCGAATCGGGACACCACATCCTGCCACTGGAACATTTTGTCTCGCCCGTGCTGCTGATGAATACTCATCAAGGCGGGCATCAAGGCCGTGGCAATGGCCATCAACCCGGTCTGCGCCACCCCGGCGCACCGCATCACCAGACCCACGCGGCCGATCACATCCGGCGCATATCCCCAGATATTCATCAGATAATACAACAAATTGTTCAGCGACATGATGATATTGCCCGCCAGCGCCACCACAAAGGCATACCGGAACATGTGGCGGACATCCAGCAGGGCCGGCCAGCCGGACGTCCATACCGCCTTGCGTGGAGTGAGCACAAGGGCCACGCCAAACAGTAGCAGATCCGCCATCGCCGCCGCCCATGGAATGCCGACCGCCCCTACCCTGCGATAGGCAAGCAGCACAAACAGGGGAAGCAGAATGGTTTGAATGCCTTCCAGGAAAGCCATGTATCCCATCCGACGGCGGCCGAAAAGCAATGTTTGAAGCATATACTGCCCGGTTTTGGCCACCAGCGTCACCATCAGGCAAAAGGCGGCCTGGGGCGTTCGGAACAGGCTGGAAGACGTGAAGAGCAACAACAGGCCGCCGCCCAGAACAAGAGGGAGGAGAAACAGCCGCAACACCATCAGGCTCTTGAACAAGAGCCCCGCCTGGCGATCCTCCCCTTTTTCATAAAACGGCACGTAAAAAGCCGCCATGACTTCACGGTCGCCCAGCACCATCAACGGCAACCAGAAGATCGCCATGCCCCGGTACAGCATCCATTCACCGTACATGGCCGCCCCCAGCACGCGCGGCACGAAGATGGAGAAAACAAGCGCCCCAAAAATGCAGACGGCCTGTCCCAGGCCGGTCACAACGGCATCATCCACCGCCGCCCGGGCAGCCTGGTTGTTCCCCGGCATGCTGTGCCTTTACGCGTGAGCGGCCATCAACACCTTCATCCGCGGTTCGTGAGCGGCCACTAGGTTGATGTAATCGGCATGGCCTTCGCCACACACGGTTTTGAGCATTTCGACATCCACGGGAATCAGGCGGCCTTTTTCCGCGACACGGCAAACCTTCAAGCCCGCCGCCGTCAACGCCTCCACCATGTCCTCCGGGCGAAAGCCCGCCTGAATCAAGCCGTAGGGCCAATACTCCAACAGCATGCATACCTCGGGAGACTCGCTCAGGACGCGGCGCATGCCGCGAATGGCGTAAATTTCAGCTCCCTGGATGTCCATTTTGATGAAGGCGGGTGGATGGTCCCGGAGGAAGGGACAATCATCCAGGCAAACCCCCTCCACGGGCTGTTCGCTACGGGCCGAATCCTTCGATGCAAAAATCCGGTTGTCGTCCGGTTTTCCCTCCTCGCGGTACAAGGTCAAGGGCCCGCTTTTCTCCGTGACCGCCTTATTTTCCACCATGGCCTGGGAATAGCCGTTGAACTGCACATTGTCGCGAAGGATTTTCACCACATCGGCATCCGGCTCGAAGGCCAGTACATGCCCTTGCGGTCCAACCAGGCGGGACATGTAGCACGTGTAGTATCCAATGTTCGCGCCGATATCCACCACCGTGTCCCCCGGGCGGACCACGGAACCCACAAACGCCGTGTCCTCTGGTTCATAGACTTGGTAAATGGCAAGCGCCAGACGGTCGTTCGGATCCAGGCGCATCCAGGAGCCCATCACCAAGGTGCGTTCTGGCTTCCGCAAACTGCGGAGGACCGCCCGCTTGATCCACGAAAAAGGCGGAACAACGGAAATCCCCGTTCCCAACAACACACGGCGGGAAGCGAGGTAGCACGAGCGCAACATTTTTTGCCACATATCCATGACTCCTTCAAAACCTCTTTTTCGCACACAACCCACGCTTCGACAATGAAATTGTATGCTAGGAAACCGTAGCGGCACAATCCCGCTTTTTCTTCACCGATGGAACTGCTAGATTGGCCGCATGCCCACGGTCCGCCTCCATCTGTTGTTCTGGAGTTTCCTCCGAATCGGCGCCTCCACTTTCGGCGGCGGCATGGCAGCGCTTCCGATTTTTGAAGACGAACTGGTCCAACGACGCTCGTGGCTGACGTCCGAGGAGACCGTCGAGGCCTATGCCCTCGCCCAATCTGTTCCCGGCGTCATCGCCATCAATTTTGCCGTCCTCGCCGGTTTCCGCATCGCCGGAACACGCGGCGCCGTGGCCGCCGGCATCGCCGTCGCCCTGCCCTCCTTCCTGGTGATCCTGCTGCTGGCCGCCGTGTTGTTCGACCAATGGCAAAACCGCTGGATCGCCGCCGCCCTCAACGGTCTGCGCCCCGCCGTGATTGCGCTGATTGTGGCCGCCGCCCTTCGGCTGGGCAGGCGAATCCTCCACTCTCCCCTCCTGCTTGCACTCGGCGTGGGAGTGGCCGCCCTCATGCTGTGCCGACAAATCAGCCTGATCCCCTTCATCTTGGCGGGGGCGGGCGGCGGCCTGCTGGTCTATGCGCTTCGGCAGAGGGGAAACACGCCATGAGCCTGCTGATCGAGTTGTTCTGGACGTTTTTCAAGATCAGTCTGTTCAGCATCGGCGGCGGATATAACATGATCCCGATGATGCAAAACGAAATGAGCATTCATGGCTGGTTGCCGCCGGAACGGTTTGTGGACATCCTGGCCATTTCGGAAGCCACACCGGGCCCCATTGCCGTCAACCTCGCCACCTTCACCGGCTATCAGACGGCAGGTTTTCTCGGCGCCGCCGTCGCCACAACCGGCGTCTGCCTGCCGGGCGCGTTGGTGTTGTTGCTGCTCAGCTTGGCCGCCGGGCGGCTCCGCAACCATCCGGCTTTCCGCGCCGCCATGCAGGGCTTGACGCCCATTCTGGCGGGTTTGTTGGCGGCCACAGCCATCCGCCTGTGGCTCCTGCTTTCCCCAAACGCTCACCTCCTGCCGCCGCTTTCTTCCGTGCTGATTTTTGCCGCCACCCTGGGGCTGCTGTTGTGGAAGAAAGCCTCCCCGCCGCTACTGCTGGCGCTCGCCGCCGGAACGGGCCTGCTACTGTCGCTGGCACAAGGGACCTAGCGCGTCCCTCGTCTGCACCTAAAACGCAAAGCCGACCGTCGCTAGGACGGAATGCACCTTCAGGCCAAACTCCTTGTCGAAACGCTCGCGGTTTTCGATGATCTTCGCCGGATCCGTTTCCTTCGATTCCAACGTTCCCTGCGTATCAATCATCTGAACCTGCAAGCCGGCAATCATGGTCCGGCGGCCAACGGGGAATTCAACCTCCCCGCGAATCCGGATGTTGCTGTGATCGAAATCCAGATTCTTTTCGCGGTGGCTCGACGACGTGAAATAGGCCGTACTGCCGTCATAGTTGGAAAACAGATAGTGCGCCTGCAAATCGAAGTTGACGCCGCCTGGCCGACCGAACTGCATATCCACCCCCACACCCCATTGGGGCACGCCGATTCCCGCAAACCCGTCCGCCTTGCCGCCGATCACAAAATCCTCGGGCGGATTCTGATACGTCTTCACTCCGATGGACTCACCGGCATCAATTTCATAAAATCCGCCGAAGAGCAACACCCCCAAATCCAGCGAAGGGTTAATCGTCAACCAATCGCCCACCTGGAAGCCAACCGGCACGAACATCATGGTCAGCTCCGTCAGATTGCCGAAGAGGTCCGCAGAAAAAGGGGACCCTTCTGGAATCATCAAATGGTCATAGCTACCGCCATTATAGGGAATATCATCATTGATGGTCAGATAATAATCGCGCTGGGCCGTGGTGGAGGCCGACGGCATCATGAACGACGTATCCACCTGCAGGCGAAACCAGCGCCATGCCACATCATACGACAGGCCGATCATGCCAAAGACATCATTCAGGTCAAAATCGTCCAAATTATAGCTTTCGGCATCGCGTTGGTCCACCTCTCGGCCGATCACGGAATAAAGCTTGCGCTGAGTCTCCGCCACTTTGCCTTCGAATTCGAACAGGACGCCCGCCGTCAGGCGGAGCCGGCTATCCCGCTCCGGTTTGACAATGCCCCCCCACTGCATATCCGCAAACGCCGTTGCCTGCCAGATCAGCACGATTGCGGCACAAGCCGCCCATATCCGATTTCCACTCTTCATTCTCTTGGGTTACCTTTCTGATTCCGGTGAAACGGGAAGGGATGTGCTTCCCGCCCCATAAACAACCGTTCCCGCCTATCCTTCCACACAATCAATCGCCAGCATGCACACATCATCCTCGAACACACTGTCGCCCGCAAAGGAGATGGCATCATACACAATGGAATTCAACAGGATGGAAAGCGGCTTCGCGGCATTTTCCTCCAGCGAAGCCAATAGCCCTTTTTCGGAAAACTCGTTCATGGCACTGTTGCGGGTTTCCGTCAAGCCGTCGGTATACAGGATGATCCGTTTGCCCGGCAGCATGTCCGCCGTGCTCTGCTGATAGACTACATTGTCGAACAGGCCGAGCGCCGGTCCCAAGGCCTCCTGCCGCACCCGGGCGAGACGAACCGCCTGTGAAGCCTCCACCACCACCGGCAACGGATGCCCTGCATTGGCATGATAAATTTTGCCCCTCCCAAGATCCAGCAACAGGCAGGATGCGGTGGCAAACATCAAATCGCTGGAGTTGTTGAAGATTTCGGAATAGGCGGAATTCAGGCGTGTCATGAAATCCCCCGGCTCATGCGCCTCCTTCACAATCTGGTCCAGCAGGCCGCGGATGGTCGCCACCACCAGCGAGGCACGCGCTCCGTGCCCCATCACATCCGCCATGAAAACCAGAATCCGGTCCTCCCCAAGCGGGAGCAGGGTGAAAAAATCGCCCCCGACCAGGCCGCTGGGATGATACAAATGCGCAAATTCCAACCGCAACTTCCGTTCCACATTGGCGGAAGTCACCACCGGGTAGGATGCCGGGAGGAAGGAGCCCTGCAATTCGCGGGCCATGCGCAAATCGCCTTCCATCTCCGCATTCTTCTGGCGGAGCTGTTCGGCATAATGCTCCAGCTGGAGCTGGGCGTTGCGTTGACTCGTCACATCCAGCAAGGAAATCACAATTCCCGTGAGGGCCCCGTCCGGATTCAGGTTGGGCGCCAGCGCCACCTGCGCCCACAACGGCGTGCCGTCGGCGCGCTTCATTTCCAGCTCGCCCATCCAGGTGTCGCCGGCCTGCGCCATGGCGATCAAATCGGACGCCAGCGCCCCATCCTTCAAAAACTGGGCAAAATTATGCGAATAGGCCTCCTCCATGGACTCCAGCCCCAAGAGCGCCATCATCGCGGGATTGATGTATCCCGCCAGCGCCCCCTCCACATCGGTCACGGCAATGCCGCTACCGGCATTCTGCAGGGCGTTATATCCGGTTTTCAGCTGTTCTTCGGATTCCTTGCGCAGCGTGATGTCGCGGATGAAAAAGCTCAAATGCATCTTGCCGCCCATCGGTAGGCGGCTGACGGAAATTTCAGCCGGGAAAAGGGTCTCGTCGTTCCGGCGGCACAAGGCCTGAATCAACACGAACCGGTTGCTTTCCAGCGATCCCCACACCGTATCCAACAGGCCGCGGTCCGCACCGCACAGCCAATCGAGCACATTCTTCTCGTACAGGTCCTTCCGGGTCACCGCAAAAAATTGCTCCGCACGTACATTGGCGCTCACAATCGTCCCCTTGGCGTCCGTGATGAACACGGCGTCATAGATGCTTTGCAGCAGCACCTGGAATTCCTCGCCCCCCATCGGGCGGGACGAAGGCGCCCCCGGCAGGCGGATCACTCCCGGCCCTCCCCGTGGAGCCGACGCGTCGGCGCCATGGGCGGAGAGCCGGACGCCCCCCGACAACGGAGCCTGCTGAAGTTGTTCCAGCATGGCCGGCGTAATGTCGATGCGCATCGTCGCCTGGGCTTTATTTTGTTCTTCCTTCGCCATCGCCAGAACCATAGCGAAGCCCCGTCCGCCCCGCAATGGTTTTCCCCCTTTCGCTCCAAACAAAAAGGCGAGGCCAACCGGCCCCGCCCTTTGTGGATGAAAATCAGCCCTGCCCTCAGGCCTGTTCCACCTTCTGTACGTTCACGCGCTTGCCCTCGCGGTCGAACGACACCACGCCGTCCACCAAGGCGAACAACGTGTAATCCTTGCCCATGCCGACATTCATTCCCGCCTGCTTCTTGGTGCCCAGCTGGCGGACCAAAATGCTACCGGCGGTGACGGTTTCTCCGCCAAAACGCTTCACCCCGCGGCGTTGTCCATTGCTGTCACGCCCGTTGCGGCTGCTTCCCTGACCTTTTTTATGCGCCATTTCCGTCTCCTTTTACATTCTTACGCGATGGATGCGATCTTGACCTTCAGCAGGTTCTGGCGGTGGCCAACCTTGCGGTGATAGCCCTTGCGGCGCTTCTTTTTAAACGCCACCACCTTGGGTGCGCGAAACGCCTCCACCACTTCCGCCATGACCTTGGCGCCCTCCACCACGGGAGAACCAATCTTCAGGCCGGAACCGTCGTTCAAAGCCAGCACACGGCCCACTTCCACCTGCTGGCCGACCTCTGCGCCCTCCAGCAACTCAATCGAAACTACATCCTCTTTTTGAACCCGGTACTGTTTTCCGCCGGTTTCAATCACCGCATACGCTTCCATTTGATTCCTCGTTTCTCGGCCGGCTGCGAGCCAGTCCGCTTTGACAAACAGGCGTGGAAGATACGAAAACCACCTCCCCTATGTCAATGCCGCGTTATAAGAATTTTTCCGCCGCCCCCTCCCGGCCCCGCATGCATCCTTGAATTCAGGGGTTGACGAACCCGCCTGCGGCCCCTATAGTCCCGCGTTCATCTTGATGCACTGTACCGTTTTCGGAGATCCCCCATGAATTCCATTTATCTTGAAAAAGCCAAAGAACGGATGCCCAACATCCCGCTGCTCGTCAATGTGGTCTCGAAGCGCGTCCGCCAGCTCAACGCCGGCCAGCGCCCCCTCATCAAGCCCGACAGCCACGATATGGACCACTTGGACCTAGCCCTCAAGGAAATCGCCGAAGGCAAGCTTTCCGCCGAGTTGGGCGTGGTTTCCACCCCGCAGGATGATGACGGCCGCTCCCTGCTGGCGTTTTAGCCTCCTTTCCCTCCACCCTGCACGCCCATGACCGCCGGGGAACCCAACGGCAAGGGCCCCCTTGCCACCAACCGCAAAGCTCGCCACGAATATCACATTCTGGATTCGTGGGAAGCCGGGCTCTCCCTGAGCGGCGGCGAAGTCAAAAGCTGCCGGGCCGGTGAGGTCAGCCTGAACGAAGCCTTCGCCTCTTTTGACCACGGCGAGCTTTTCATCAGCGGCATGCGCATCCAGCCCTATGCCGCCGCCTCCGGCTTTACCCCCCCGGATCCAGACCGGCCAAAAAAAGTGCTGATGCACCGGCGCGAACTCGACCGCCTGGCCGGGGTGCTCAAGCTCAAGGGCCACACACTCGTCCCCCTCAAGCTCTATCTCGCCCGCGGGCGCATCAAAATCGAGCTTGGCCTAGGCAAAGGCAAGCTGCTACACGACAAACGCGACACCCTCCGCCGCAAAACCGCAGACCGCGAAGCCGAGCGCGAAATCCGCTCCTAGGAGGCCCCGCCATGCCCCCCTCCTCCCCCGTCCCGCGCATCCGTTCCGCCGCCTTGGTCGGCCTCGGCGCCGTCGGCACGCTTTTTGCCGCCCGGATTGCCGAGCATGCGGCGGAAGGTCTATCGTTTCGCGTGCTGGCGGATGCCGCACGCATCCGGCGCTACCGGACGGACCCGCCGGTTTTCAACGGCCGACCGCTGGCCTTGTCCTATGCCGATCCGGCCGAGACCGCCCCCACCCCGGCCGATTTGATCCTGGTGACCGTCAAATCCCACCATCTTTGCGAAGCCATGGACGTGCTCGCCGCCTTCATGGCCCCCCACACCCAGATTCTGCCGTTGCTCAACGGCATCGAGGCCCGCCCCCGCCTCGCCGAACGCTTCGGCGAGGCCCGTGTGCTCTACGGCCTCGTCTTCTGCAACAGCGCCATGCGCACCGGACGGTGCGTCCGCCAGGATGGCGCCGCACGCATCGTCTTCGGCGAGGCGCATAATCCCGTCCCCCCCGCTGCACGCGTGCGCTCCGTGGCCGATTTTTTTGCGCAATGCGGCATCGACGCCGAGGTTCCCGCCGACATGCAGGCCGCCCTTTGGCGGAAATTCATCCTGAACACCGGCCTGAACCAGGCCGAAGCCATATACCGCCTGACGCACGGCGCCCTCCGGGGCCATGCGGAAGCCATTTCCTTCGCCATCGGCCTCATGGATGAAGCCGCCGCCATCGCCGCCGCCGTCGGCATCCCGCATGCGCAACAACTCGCAGAGGAAGCCCTGCACGCCTTTGCCGTCCTCTCTCCAGAAGGCAAATCCTCCATGCTCCAGGACATCGAAGCCGGGCGCCCCCCCGAAATCGACTTGTTTGCCGGAACCATCGTGCGCCTAGGCAGGCAATACGGCATTCCCACCCCCCTCAACGGGGACGTCCTGCGCCGCCTCCAGCCAAAAACCTGATCCCTCCCTTTTTTTTCAGCGTGTGGAAACTTTTTTTCCAATGAGTGGAAAATCCGGCCAACTGTTTTCCAATGAATGGAAACGCGCATCGGCCGGGTCCGTACAGGCATCCGCGCCGCCTCCTTAAGACTTGAAAATCCAAATGCCTGGGTTTACTCTTCGAGGTGTTCAACCCCGAAAACAACAGGAAGGTTAACCATGAGTCGAGCCCTATTGGTTTGTTGCGATGGAACATGGAATGACGCGTTGAAAAAGGACGCCCATACAGAAGGCGGGGAGGAAGCGCCTTCCAACGTATGGAACGTTTACCGTTGCGCCAATCGGAAGGAGGGTGAAACCAAAGTCTACTTCAAAGGTCTTGGAACCGATGGCGTTTGGGACAGATTTCTGGGAGGAGTCTGGGGGTTCGGCATCGGCAATGCCATCTGCCAAGCATATGCCTGGTTGCTCACACACTATCGCGTGGGGGACCGAATCTACCTAGTCGGCTTCAGCCGCGGGGCCTTCACGGTCCGCTCCCTGGCGGGCCTGATCGGTTGCCGTGGGCTGAATTCTGCATGGGCCAACAAAGAGGCCGACGAATTAAAAAAAGGAATTCAAACCGAATATGAAGCCTACCGCAACAACGAGCCTTCTTCTGAAACAAAACCAGATATTCACTTCCTCGGTGTTTTCGACACCGTCGGCAAACTTGGCGTGCCGGACAATCGTGGAATCGCCAATCTGTTCGACAAGCCGACAACATGGGCCTTTCATGACACCACCCTGGGCGCGCACATCCGTCATGCCCGCCATGCCGTCGCCATCGATGAGTGCCGAAAGGATTTTCACCCGACCCTATGGGTGAATGAAACGGGACGGGCCATTTATCACGTCGAAGAAAAGCAGCGGAGTGTGAAGCAGCTATGGTTCTGCGGCATGCACACAGATATCGGCGGCGGGGAAAATCGACTCGTCACCAACATTGCGCTCCGGTGGATGCTGGAAGAAGCCAAGGCCTGCGGACTTCCATTGAAGGCAAATGCCTTGGACCTTGAAATGAATTCCCACGCCCCTCTGACGCCGGAAAGCCATCTTTTTGCCGGCATCAAGTGGACCCGTTATCCTCGTGCCATTCCCCGATTGGATGCCGCCAATGTCGGCCTCCAGCTCCATGCAAGCGTGATCGAGCGTTGCACCCAAACAGGCTACCGCCCCACGCTGGAGGTTGGAGCAAAGGGAATTTCTATTCCGCTGGTACACCATTCTCGCGCTCGAACACAGTCGTGGGTTCCTTCGAACGTATGGCTAGAAAACGGCGAAACCTACTCCGCGCAAAAGAAAGGAGGCGCGGCGCTACGCATAGTCGGCTATATCGCCAACAGCGGCAATCCCCGGCCAGATGGGACATGCCCAACACATGAACGGATTTCCCTAGAAAAACCATTCCGAGTCAAAAATGGAGGAGGATATCTATATTTTACGATTTTCCTCACTCTGCCGCCGAAGCGAGGCCGTCCGCCCAAAAAACAAGAGGCGTGCATCCAACTCGGGAAAATGGCTCCGTGTTGACCTCACGGCTCCAGGCCCCCTTATGGGGCTTCGCGCACCGCCGAATACGGCGCCAAAGCATCCAGCCAAAACCGTCCTTTCGCTGGACGTCCATTTGCCAAACATCATGCGGATGAACCTGTGCGGGGGCAAAACCATGAGATAAACGACAACCGAAAGGGTCACCCACAAATCAGGCCTTGACACCATGAGGGAGGCGCGGGAAAATGAGAATAGGCTTAAGATTTGCTTTAGGTGGCCCGTTGTCCGTGGGATGCTGGGCTTCGTGACGGAGGCGACAAGTTGAATGTGACGCAAAAGGCGGAGTGGTAAAATAAAATCTTCCCGCAATGGTTCTATGCTTCTGCTACTGGGCGTGTTGTTCTGCTCGCTCTGTTTGTCGGCACTGGCAGGCGTGCAGGTGAACGCGCTGGATTCCTTGGTGGCGCACTATTTGCAACAGCGGCCCGAAATGGCGCCGCTTATTCCGCCGCTTCAGCCCGCCGCGCTCCAGACCATCGAGGGGATGATTCTCC
>JAISGX010000082.1 GCA_031262805.1 Verrucomicrobiota bacterium
ATTTCCACGTTTTCAATTCCCTTTGGGGGGGGGCCCCTTTGGGTGGGGGGTTGGCTCCGGGTTTGCCCCCCCGGGGGGGGGGGGGGGGGGGCAAAATTTTTCAAGCGGCACGCTGATGGATTTCTTCGTTGTTTTCACTCTGTTCCTCCTCATGCAAACTATTCCAGGGCTACACAGAGGAGGAAACATTTTACGGGCAAGGCGGCCGTCGCCGGACCACCACCGGCGCCTCGTTTCCCGAGGCGTTTTTTGGGGTACTTTCGATTCAATTTGCCATGCCTTTGCGCCCTATGCTTCTTCGGGCCGCTTTGCGTCTCATGGGCATTGGCACATAGGGGGATGAAAAATTCGCCGCCGGGAATGGGGATTGTTTTTCCGCCTCCTTTTGCTACCCTTATCACCATGCCTCCGTTGGATCAAATTCGAATTGTGCTTGTGAACCCCATATACGGGGGCAATGTCGGCTCCGCCTGCCGTGCCATGATGAACATGGGGCTCTCGCAGCTGGTGCTTGTGGCCCCTCGCCCCGGCATGAACATGGAGGAAGCCGCCGCCATGGCCTGCCATGCCGGCGACATCCTGAACAACCGGCGCGTGGTCGCCGCCACGGAGGAAGCCGTGGCCGACTGCGGCCTAGTGGCGGGCACCTCCAACCGCGGCGGATTGTACCGCGAGCATTCCAAAACCCCACGCGAATGGGCGCCTCGCCTGCTGGAAGCCGCCATGGACACCCCCGTGGCCATCCTCTTCGGCTCGGAGGACAACGGCCTCTCCCTCGAAGACCTCGCGCTCTGCACGCAATTCATCCGGATTCCTTCCTCCGCCGCCTACAAATCCCTGAACCTTGCCATGTCCGTCATGATTTGCGCCTATGAACTTTTCACCGCCTCCGGCACCTTTGTGCCGCCGCGGGACCGCTCGCAGGAAAGCACCTCCTCCAGGCGGGAGGCTATGTTCGCCAAGTGGCGCCATGCATTGATCGACATCGGCTTCATGACCACCGACACTGCAGACCACATGATGCTCGGAATCCGCCGCATCCTCTCACGCGGCACCCTCACCGAAAAAGATGTACAGATCCTCCTGGGCATGGCCGCGCAGACCCAATGGGCCGCCAACCACCTCCCCCGGAAGCCGAACACATGAACGCGCCGCGCCACGTGCTCTCCATCATGGTCGTAACGCTCAACGAAGCCGAACACCTTCCCCTGCTGAAGCAGGCGCTCGACCGCTTGCACCGGCCAGAGGGCTGGACGCTGGAAACCATCCTGGTGGATGGCGGGAGCCGGGACGGCACCGTGGAAGCCGCCGCCGAACTGGGCTTTGACCAATTTCTGATGTATCCCGGCGCCTCCATTCCCGTCTGCCGGAACCATGCCCTGCACGCCGCCCACGGCGATGCCCTCGCCTTTCTCGACGGCGATTGCCTACCCGCCCCGAACTGGTTGCAGGAAGCCGCGCCCTACCTGGTCCGGGTGGAGCCCACCCTACTGGGCTATCCCGTGCAACCACCCCCCGAAGGCAACTGGATCCAACGCTCTTGGCATGCCCATTGGGCGCACAAAAATGCACATGCCCGGAGCACCCGCCAAGAACCCGTCAGCAAAGATGCCTTCCGGCTCATCACCACCCGGAACATGCTCTTCAACCGCCTGCTATTGGAGGTGGCGCCCGCCTTTGATGAAAGCCTGAGCACGGGCGAGGATACGGACTTTGCCTTCCGCGCCACCCAAGCCGGCGCCTGCGTATTGGCCGTGCCCGCCTTGAACGTCATCCATTTGGGCGAACCCGCCACGCTCTCGCAGTATTTCCGCCAGCAGCTCTGGCACGCCAACCGGAAGGCCTATGCCACCATCCTGAAAAGCGGCGGCGGCAAAAATGGCGCCAATGCCGTCTTTTTTTCATTCGCCTTTTTGGCCGGGCTGATTTTCGCCATTGTGGGGCTGTTGCTCGCCCTGCTTCGGTGGAACGCCGGGTTCCTGTTGCTCCTTCTTCCCCTAGCCATCGTCACCTTGCTGCCCGCCGCGTGGATTAGCCGCCGTGCCCGTTCCTTCCGGCTCTTCTGCCGGTTGTGCATCCTCTATTTTCTCTACGGCCTCGCCCGCGCCATCGATCTCGTCGGCCTCTCCCCTCGAAAGGCATCCTGGAAATTTCCTGCGCGCATCTGACGGCCAAACGTCAAACGAAGTTGTCCAACGATAAAATCGGAGATGGGATGCTACTTCCCGGATGCGCCAAACGTCAAAAATTTGTTCGACGCCATTTTGATCCATCGCTTGAATGTCCGCCAAGGGGGATACATCCCTTCCGCCATCGTCGTTGATCGCCTCATTCCCTCTATTTCACGGTGACAAAATAAAATAGCACATCATAAATGGCACATCCCATGGATATCGGCGTCCCATCATTCAGGGCGTCGACAAGTATATTTCCAGCTCCTTTTCGAAGGATTTATGCGCCTTCCGCCGAGGTTCGGATTCCTCAAGGGTCGCGGGGCCAGGGAGCGGGGAAGGGAAATTCCACTTCCACCGTGCCTTTGAAGTCGTAGGGCAAGAAGCAACCGACGGCATCGACGGTTTTGAGGAGTTCGCCGTTGGCTGTGACCCGAAGAGGGAGGATCTGGCGGGGCCACCAGATGCGGTAGCCTTCGGACGGGCGAGCGCTCCCGCCGATTTCCAAGGTCAGGCGGTCGCGGTTCCAATATCCGGATAGATCCAACGGGCCGAACTGCGTGGGCATGCCGTACACCTGGATGCCATCCCCATGTTGCAACCATTCTGCGGGCGTGCCGCAGAAAAGTTCCAGCCGCCGCCCTTCCTCGCGGGCGACAAGGGAGCGGAGAGCATTGATGTAATCGGCGGCGGCATGGCCATCGGGCATCCACCCCACCACGCCGGGTTGGCGCGGGTCGCTTCCAACCACATGGCCCCAGGTGTGCCAGCCCGATGGAACGCGGTACTTCAACAGGTCATAGAGAACTTCCCGCGCATAGTCCCCCCGCCCCATTTGAGCAAGCGGCGCCAGAAGCCGAAGGTCTTCCAGGGAAATCCGTCCGTTCCAGCCGGGATGGAGGCGGGCAAGGAAGTCCTCATAGAAGGCATCCAGGCTGCTTTGCAATTCATGGGGTTCAACCAAATCGGTTTCAGCACAGGGCCAAAAGAGCAGGGCCACGGAGGAGATGTCCAGCCGGTCGTCTTCGGGGGAGGTGGGAATCCATGTGCTACTCATGGTGTCCATCTTGTTCCGCAGGGAGCGGCGGAGAGCATTCTTGAGCAGGCGGTATTGTTCGTCCATCCAGACGGCGTCGGCTGGATGGCCGAGCAGACTGGCGGCACGTCGGCCTTCCTTCCAGGCGAGCAGGGCCCAGAATTGATCGGCATACAGATGGGAAGGACGGGGATGCCCGGGACGGGCGCCGGAGAGCGGAAGCAGGCCTTCCAACAACGACCGTTCTTCATCATTCATCCGGCGTTCGGCGCGTTCGAGGGATTTCCTTAGCTCCTGAAGATAGACGAGGGCCTGCCGAAGGGCGCCGTAGTGCTTCTGCAGGAAAATGGCATCCTGCGTGAAGCGGTAGTCTTCCATCAGCATAAAGGCAAACTGGCCTTGAGCGGCGTGGCGGCCTTCCTGCTCCATGCGGTCTAGGGGTTGGCCGGCGGCGGAGAACATGCTGGGCACCCAGCCATTGGCTTGCACATGGGCGGCCACGTTGGTGATCCATTCCCGGGCGCGGGCGGGCTGGCCAACCCGGAACAGCGCAGCCACTCCAGCCTGGATGGCATCCAGTCCATAGCCGCCATGGAGCGCGGCTTCGTCGGCATTGCCGCCGCTGCCTTCTTCGCCCCGCACACTTAGCAGCCAACCGACCTGGGCATGTAGGCAGTCGATGGCGTCGGGACGGGCCAGCTTCGGGGCAAAGCGCGCCACTTCGCCCCGCCAGTCCCATTCGGCTTCCTCCCAATCCTGCTCAAAGCGGGCCGGACCATCCGGGGGGTCTTCTTGGACCCGGCCGTGCCCGGCGGGCGAATGGAAGCCGTGCACACCACCGGCGGAAACCACCAGGTTTTTCCGCTGGCCGGGCTCCAAGGCAAAATCCAGCCCCCATAGGGCGGAGGCCAGCCCATCCACATCGCGCGCCGTCCGAGCGGTCGGCCATTCCCGGCGCACCAGATAGCGGACGGCATCCCCTTCCCTAAATGCCGCCGCGCCGAAGGAAAGGGACACTCCCGGGTCGGCCATGGCGGTGAAGAGGGACAGGCCGTTGGCCCAGAGCTCCTGGGCGCCGTCAGGGCGCGGCACCCCGCGGATATGATACAAGGGGGCCAATCCCCCACCGGTCCAAGGGGGGGGGATTTTGACTGGACGGACCACTAGGCACAGGCGGCCGGTTTGCGTCATCAGCGAATCGTTTCGGACTTCATAGCGCACCCAGCTACGCCCGGGCGCCGGGTCTTCCGGCTTCTGGGACATGCGGGCCATGGCCTGGATGCGCAGAACGATGCCGGGCGCATAGCGCATCGTCATGGCCGGCATAGGCGCTCCACCCGCTCCCAGCTCATAGGTCACATCGACGGCCCGGGAAAGGCCGAGCACTTCGCCGTTCATCAGGAGAAGCGGCCACAGAGAAGGGCCATCCGCCTGCGGGGCAAAGGCGCCTTCTTCGTTCAACAGGGCTTCGGCATCGCCACGGTTCCAGCCGCCGGCAATCGTCCAATAGGCCTGTTGGCGGTGAAAGACGGCGGGATAGAGACCTTCCGGCGCCTGCTCGGCGGCGACTTCCATCAACCCCCAGGGCCGGGCCAAGCCTTCCTCGCCCCGAAAGGTCAGTTCCGCCACTTCAAAGCGACCGTCCACGCCGGAACCGCCTTCCAGCTGAAGCCGCACATAGCGGGCGGGCGGATGCACGGCACGCCCCATCACCACATCGAAATCGCCCGCACGGGCCACCACCTCGCCGAAGTCTTCCCAATCAGTCCGGTTGGTGGAAACGGAAACGACGATGTTAGAAGCAAAACCTCCCTCCCCCCAGTCGAGCCGGACGCTTCCCACCGGCCGTTCCCGCCGG
>JAISGX010000108.1 GCA_031262805.1 Verrucomicrobiota bacterium
ACCGTCCGTGGGACCTTCGGCGAAGGCTCCGAGGCCAAGGGCCACATGTTCCAGATCTCCAACCAGATCACCATGGGCCAGCCGGAAGAGCGGATTGTCGAGGATTTGGAGGAAATTGCGAAGGAAATTGTGGGCCATGAGGAAAATGCCCGCCTCCGCCTGAGGGAAGAGCGGGAAGCGGTGCTGCAGGATGTGGTGGCAAGGGCCGCCGCCATACTTTCATCGGCCTATCTGATTTCCGCCGAAGAAGCGTTGGAACGCCTCGCGGACCTCCGCTTGGGCGTTGCCATGGGGCTGATGGCCCATCCAACCCTGTCGGTGATCGACCGGCTGATGGTGGGAATTCAACCTGCGCATTTGCTGGAACAGAGCGGAAAGGAGTTGTCCGCTAAGGAACGGGATGAACTCAGAGCCTCCTGGCTGCGGGATGTGATGCAGCAGAAGGCCGTGGAACAAAAGAGAAGGAAAACGAGATGAATCAATTTACACCAAGAGCGCAACAAGCCTTGCAACTGGCGCGGCAGGAAGCCGACCGATTCAACCATGGTTATATCGGGACTGAACATCTTCTGCTGGGGCTGATTGCCCTCGGCGAAGGCGTTGCGGTTACCGTGCTGCGCCGCATGGGATTGGATTTGGACAGCGTGCGCATGGAGGTTGAAAAGGCCGTCGGCGTGGGTTCCGACATGAAAACGGTGGGCCATGTGCCCTATACGCCACGCGTGAAAAAAGTGCTGGCGTTGGCCGGGACGGAAGCCCGGGCGATGAATGTGGAATTCATCGGTACGGAGCACATCCTGCTGGGCCTGCTTCGCGAAGGCGAGGGAGTGGCCGCCCGCGTGCTGGGCAACCTGCACGTGGATATCGAAAAAACGCGCAACGAAGTCATGAAGGAATTGGACCCGAACTACGAGCCCGGAGCGTCGGCCGACGATCCGGAAGCCTCCTTCGGCGAAGAAGAATCCAGCACGTCCTCCGGCCGAAGCGGCGCGGCCAAGGATAGCAAGACGCCGGCTTTGTCCACCTTTGGCCGGGATCTGACGGCATTGGCCCATAAAGGAGCCCTAGACCCTGTGATTGGCCGTGCGGACGAAATCGAGCGCGTCATCCGGATTCTGTGCCGCCGCACCAAGAACAATCCGGTTCTGCTGGGGGAAGCCGGGGTGGGGAAAACCGCCGTGGTCGAAGGACTGGCGCAGGCCATCGCCAATGGGGAAGTGCCTGAATTGTTGCACGGCAAGCGGGTGGTGTCCTTGGATCTCGCCCTGATGGTTGCCGGAACGAAATACCGTGGCCAATTCGAGGAGCGCATCAAAGCCGTCATGGACGAAATCCGGCGTGTCAAAAACGTCATTCTGTTTGTGGACGAGTTGCACAACCTGGTCGGCGCCGGCGGCGCCGAAGGGGCGATGGATGCCGCCAACATCCTCAAGCCTGCGCTTTCCCGTGGGGAATTGCAGGTGGTGGGGGCGACCACCCTCAACGAATACCGCAAGTTCATCGAGAAAGACTCGGCCCTGGAGCGCCGCTTCCAAAGCGTGCTGGTCCGCGAGCCTTCCCAGGAGGAATCCATCGAGATCCTCAAGGGACTGCGCGGCCGCTACGAAGCGCACCACCATGCCCGCTTCACGGATGAAGCCATCGAGTCCGCTGTCCGCTTGTCCGCCCGCTATCTGCAGGACCGGTTCCTGCCGGACAAAGCCATCGACGTGATCGACGAAGCCGGCGCACGTGCGCGCATCGGCTCCATGACGCGTCCACAGAATGTGAAGGACATGGAACGCTCCATCCTGACCCTGCAGGAGAAACGTAACGAAGCCATCAAGGACGAACGCTTTGAAGAAGCCGCCAAGTTGCGGGATGAGGAAAAACAGGTCCGCACCCTGCTGGATGCGGCCCTGGACGCCTGGCGCAAGAACCACAGCGAGCAGGTTGTGGATGTGACGGAAGACGATGTCCGCCTGATCGTTTCCAAATGGACCGGCGTGCCGCTGGAACGGATGGAGAAGCAGGAGAAGGCCAAGCTCATGGAAATGGAGAAGGTGCTCAGCAAGACCGTCATTGGACAGGCGGAAGCCATTTCCTCCATCAGCCGTGCCCTGCGCCGTTCGCGCGCGGACCTCAAGGATCCACAGCGTCCCATCGGATCGTTCATCTTCCTGGGCCCGACGGGTGTGGGCAAAACCCTGCTGGCGAAATCGTTGGCCGAGTTCATGTTCAACAGCCCCGATGCGCTCATCCAGATCGACATGTCCGAATACATGGAGAAATTCAACGCCTCCCGCCTTGTCGGTTCGCCGCCGGGCTATGTGGGCTATGAAGAAGGCGGCCAGCTCACCGAACGGGTGCGCCGCCGCCCCTACTCCGTGGTGCTCTTCGATGAAATCGAGAAGGCCCATCCGGACGTCATGCACATGCTCCTCCAGATTCTGGAAGAGGGCCGCCTGACGGATGGCCTGGGCCGGGCCGTGGACTTCCGCAACACCATCATCATCATGACCTCGAACATCGGCGCCGACCTCTCGCGCCGTGGTGCGGGGCTCGGATTCGGTGGCCGGCCTGCGGAAGCGGATTACACGACTCTGCGCGACCAGATGCTGGAAGCCGCCCGGCATACCTTCCGCCCGGAGCTGCTGAACCGGGTGGAGGAGTTGATCGTCTTCCGGCCGTTGCAGAAGGAAGATGTCCGCACCATTCTCGAAATCGAGGTGGAAAAGGTCGCCTCCCGCCTGAAATCGCGCGAAATCCGGCTCAACGTCCTGCCCTCGGCGTTCGATTTCCTCATGCAGAAGGGGTTCGACCGCCAGTACGGCGCACGCCAGCTTCGACGGGCCGTCGAGCGCTATCTGGAGAACGTCCTTGCCGAAGAAATTCTGCGCGGCCAGGTGGACAACGGCGAGATCGTCGAAGTCGAGGCCGGGGACGACCGGCTGGTGTTCCATCCCCCGAAAGGGGAAATGGCGCCCAGCGAGCCTCCCGTTTGCGTTCCCGATGAAGGCACGGAGCCCGCCAAACCACGGCGGAAGAAAAAAGAGAAATAGATGGCTCCGCCCGGGCCATGCTCGGGTGCCCTCCCGGCGGCCGGACGATGAACTCGTCCGTCCGCCGGTTTTTGCGTGTATGCCGCCGCCAACAGGCGGAAGAGCGGTTTTTTGTTCTTTTTCCGTTGCCGCCGTGTTAGCCTGCGCGATCCAGATTGAGGATGAAACGAATATGACCGCACCCCATCAACCCCTTCGCGTCCACAACACCCTTTCGCGGAGCCTTGAACCCTTCACGCCGCTGGAAGAGGGGCGGGTCCGGTTGTACACGTGCGGCCCCACGGTCTATAACTTCGCCCATATCGGCAATTTCCGCGCCTATGTGTTTGAAGACCTGCTTCGCCGCTGGCTCACGTTCAAAGGTTTCCAGGTGACCCAGGTGATGAACCTGACCGACGTGGACGACAAAACCATCCGCGGCTCCCAAGAAGCCGGCAAGTCGCTGGAGGCTTTTACCGCCGACTATAAAAGAGCCTTTTTTGACGACATCCGCACCCTGAACATCGAGCCGGCCGAGTTCTATCCCGCCGCCACGGACCACATCCCTGAAATGATCCAGCTGATCTCCCGCCTCATGGAAAAGGGCTATGCCTATTCCGCCGCGGACGCTTCGGTCTATTTCAGCATTGATAAATGGCCTTCCTACGGCAAATTGGCGCACCTAGACCGCGACGGCATGCGCTCCGGCGTCCGTATCTGCGCCGATGAATATGACAAGGAAAACGCCGCCGACTTTGCCCTCTGGAAAGCCTGGGATGAAAAGGACGGCGCTGTCGCTTGGGATTCCCCGTGGGGCCGCGGCCGTCCCGGCTGGCACATCGAATGTTCCGCCATGAGCATGAAATATCTCGGTCCCAGCTTCGATATCCACACCGGCGGGGTGGACAACATCTTTCCGCATCACGAAGACGAAATTGCCCAGAGCGAAGCCGCGAACGGCAAACCTTTCGCCGCCTACTGGCTCCATTGCGCCCACCTGATGGTGGACGGCCAGAAAATGGCCAAAAGCAAAGGGAATTTTTATACCTTGCGCGATATCCTCGCCCGCGGCTATACCGGCCGGGAAGTCCGGTATGAACTGCTCGGCGCGCACTACCGCGCACCGCTCAATTTCACGTTTTCTTCGCTGGATGCCGCGAGGACCGCCCTGCACCGTATGGATGAATTCATGATGCGCCTGGCGGAAGCCGCCGGTTCCGTCGCGCCCGCCCACTTGCCGGACTGGGCGAACGCCTGTGCCGGACGCTTTGAAGCCGCCATGGATGACGACCTGAACATTTCGGCCGCTTTGGCTGCCCTGTTCGATGCCATCCGCGAAGGCAATGCCGCCTTGGATGCCGGTACGCTGGAGGCGGCCGGCTCGGCCGCCGTCCGAGAACTGTTCCTCCGGTGGGATGCCGTTCTCGGCGTCATCGAGAAGCCGGACGAGGCTATTCCCCCGGATGTCCGGGAACTTCTTGATCTGCGCCGGAGCGCCCGGGCGGAGAAAAACTGGGCCCTCTCCGATTCCCTCCGCCACGAAATTGCCGCCCTCGGCTGGATGGTGAAGGACACCCCCAAGGGTCAGACCCTCATCAAGGCCTAGTCGGCCTGGTCCGGAAAACGATGGCGCCATTCCCGCCGGAAAGACGCCGCTGTTTTGGGTTGGCTACCTTCCGATATGGCCCTTGTCGGCAGAAGGGGCTGGAGGGGGATCGAAAAGCGCTTTTCCTCCCCCCGGATTTCCTGTTTAATGCTTTCCCAACAGGCAGGAACACGACATGAAAAAAGGCAAATTGATTACGTTTGAAGGCCCCGAAGGCGCCGGGAAAAGCACCCAGGCCGCCATGTTGATCGCCAAACTGGAGGCCAAAGGCGTGGAAGTCATCTATACCCGGGAACCCGGTGGCACCAAACTCGGCGAAGCCATCCGCGGTATCCTGCAATACAACGCCGCCGGAGAGGATCCCTGCCCAGAAAGCGAAGTCCTGCTGTTTGAAGCCAGCCGCGCCCAGCTCGTCCGCCACGTCATCATGCCCGCCCTGGAGCGCGGCGCTTGGGTCATCTGTGATCGCTTTGCCGACTCCACCACCGCCTATCAGGGGTTTGGCCGGGGGTTTTCCGTTGAACTCATCGACACCATCAACCACTTTGCCATCGGCGAAGCCGTGCCCGATATGACCCTGCTGCTGGATGTGAATGTCAGCCTCGGCATGCAGCGCTGCGCAAAACGGCAGGTCGGCAAAAAAGCGCAATCCGACCGCATTGAAAGTGAAGCGTTGGAATTCCATGAAAAAGTCCGCCGCGGCTATCTGGAGCTGGCCGCCCGAAATCCCGGCCGTTTCCGAAAGGTGGACGCCATGCGGGATGCCCTGCCGATCGCCGAGGACATTTGGAAGCTGGTGAGCGATGCCTTTTTCCCCGAAGATTAAGACCGCCCTCGATCATTTTCGCCGGGCCTTTGCCGCGGGGCGTATGCCCCATGCCCTAGTGGTTTCCGGGCATCCGCGCGGTGCGGGCGAGACCTTTGTGGAAGGCCTGCTCGGCCTCCTCTTCAACGAAGAGGATCCGACCCGCCTACGTCGGCATGTGGACATCCGCTGGCTGGAACCCGAGAGCAAATCCCGCCAGATTCGGGCCGATGAAGGCCGCAGCCTCATTGATTTCATTGGCTTGACCTCCTATGAAGGCGGCTGGAAGGCTGGTGTGATCCTCTTTGCCGACCGTATGAATGCCACGGCGCAGAACATTCTGCTCAAAACCCTGGAGGAACCGCCGCCGAAGAGTTTTCTCGTGCTGGTGACGGACTCCCCTGCCTCGCTACTGCCCACCATCCGCTCGCGGGCCCAGTTTGTGGATGTGGCGGAAGCCGCCCGCCCCTCCGCCGCCCCGTGGTATCCCGCCGTACTGGAGCTCCTCCGGAATCCGCCGCTCCGCCGCGGCAGTGAAATGCTCGCCTGGTCCGACCAGCTGACCAAGCCGCTCCGGGAGCTCGAAGCCTTGGCCAAAGAAGAAGAAGCCCGTGCGGCGGAGGCCTCCGAAGAGGCAGATGCCACCCCCGCCAAGGTTGGCAAGGACGTCGTGGAAGGGCGTATTGCCGCCCGCGTGCGGGAAATGCGCGAAGAAATTCTGCGCACCATCCAATTATGGCAGCGCGATGTCCTCGCCTGTTCCCGTCAAGCGGAGCATCCGCCCTTGAACTTCCCCGAGGACGCCGAAACCATCGCCGCGCAGGCGCAAGGCCTTTCCTTTGCCGATGCCGCCAAACGGGTGGCCGTGGTGGATGAAGTCCGCCACCTGTTGGAACACAACATCCGCGACTCCGTCGTCATTCCCCGCATGGCACGCGCCTTTTCCATTTTGCCATAGCCGCTTCTGCAGGCAGGAGAAACCGGCGGGCAAAGTCGGATCCATACGAGGCCCTGTAGGGCCAGTTGCACGCCGGCGGATGCCGTTTGCGGCTATGCTCAGGCAAAGAACATCACAGATTCCTCAATCGTATCTGTTCTAAGGCTGATAGATGGTTCCACGCCCTGTCTTTGTCATAAGGTTGTGGTTTCGATCAAATTCAATATTGCGGTCATTGGGCGTCGGATTAAAGTAATAATCGAATCGCAACCTGTGTTCATGATCGATAAGGCCATACTGTATCGGGCCATATATTTTTCCGTAATTTGCGCGGATGATATCCCCATCATCGTCCGTGACGGTTCGCGTTCTGAATACTAAATACTTGTCCGCCCCAAATTCTTCACTGAGGATGATCTCGGTCCTTGTCCTCGCTCGTTCCAGCAATAGGGAGCTCTCATAGCCATGGGTAGGTGCTTCATACAAGGACATCAATTCACTCGACTTATCCAAAGGATAAGTGCGAAGGCCATCTTTGCCATTATGGAATGAAAGGCTAAGACGTTTTGCGTATTTTTGCTTTCCTTCATACTGAGCCGTGTATGTGAAAAGAAGATCGGCATTTCTTCCCTCGCCGTAAGGGGCAACCCAATCCGCTTGCTCCAAGTCAAACCCAATCGCTTTATCCATGACAGGAATGATCACCTCAACCTTTTGGGCATACATGGTAGCGGGTATTCGCCGCTCTTTTAGAACAACCGTATTTGTTGGGTTCCACGGCTGCCAGCGACCTTTCCGAACACAGTCTTCTCCAGGGCGATAAAATGACA
>JAISGX010000113.1 GCA_031262805.1 Verrucomicrobiota bacterium
CCCCCTTCTCATTGCTCGGGTGCGGTAACAAGGGCCATGCGGGAAATGTTGGCTTCGTGCAGCAAGCGCATCACCGCCACCACCTTGCCATACGCAATGGACTCATCGGCACGGACCAGGACTGTTATATTCGGATCCACTTCCGCCTTGGTCTTCAATTCTGCGGCTAGAGTTTCCGACGAGATCGGAATGTCATCAAAAAACAAATCCGCTTTTTCATTCAGGGAAATGGAAACCGTATTGGCTTGGTCGATTTCCGGCGCCTTGCCGGAAGGCAAGCGCACGGGAATACCCTGTTCCACCAGCGGGAAAGTGATGATAAAGGTGATGAGCAGCAGAAACGTCAGATCGATCAACGGCGTCATATTGAGCTCGCTGATTTGCCTGTTTTTGTGGAGGGAGCTACGTGCCACGGAAAAGCTCCTATTCGTACAGGAAAGATTGCTGGAGGCGGGCGGCGAATTTGTCGGCAAAGTTTTCCATCTGCACACTCAAAAATCGGATTTTTTCATTCAGCCGGTTGCTGCCCCAGGCCGATGGAATGGCCACCACCAAACCGATCACGGTGGTGAGCAGGGCGCTGGCAATGCCGGGCGCCACGGCCGAGAGGTTGGCCATGCCCTGCTGGCCCATGGCCTCAAATGCCACCATTACGCCCCACACAGTGCCGAAGAGTCCCAGCATGGGGGCCAGGGTGTAGGCCGTGCTCAACATGGACATCTGATCCTCCAACAACAGGATCTGGTCGGCCGCAGCACACTCCGCCACCTTACGGATGGCATCAACCTGGAGGGCGCTCAGGCGTTCCCGGGAAAGATCAATTTCTTCCAGCTGCCGACTCTGTTTTTGCGCTTGGACTTCGAATTCCCGGCGGACGGCCAGACAGGCGGCGGAATAGACTTTGGCCATGGGGCTGTCCTTGTAGAGCCCCAGATCCCGGAGATAGATTTCCATGGGGTTGGCCTGCCGTTCGAATGCGCGATTGAACAGCTGATCCGCCTTTTCCGCCTTCAAGAGCTCCAAATGCTTGGCGATCATGATGGTCCACACCGCCACAGAGGCCAGAACCAGCAGGATGACGATGCCTTTTCCGACGGGATCGGAAATGCGAAACGAATATAAGACGCCTGCCATCGGCAAAGCGGAAATCATAAAATTGAAACCCATAAAAACCTCGTGCGTGCGGTTGGATGAGAATGGAGAATACGCAGGAAAGGGCGGGGGGTCAATCCCACCATTTCATGAAACGGCCGGTCTTCGTGCGGGCGATCAGCACATGAAAAAAGCCGGGAGCATGCTCCCGGCTCCGCCCGCCCAGCGAGGTTAGGCCTTTTCGCTGGCCAGGATGTACTCGCGCACGCTGTCCAGCTGCCCGGCGCTGCCCAGAAGAACGTTCTTGTTGGCGATGAATTTGGCATATTCCGGCATAAAGACTTTGCCGGGATCGCGCAGATCGAATTTTTCAGGATGGTCGCGGAAGAATTCGCGGTGAACGCGGCACCAGACCAACCGACCGTCGGTATCGATGTTGATTTTGGTCACGCCCAGCGTGGCCGCCTCCAAGAATTGGGTGGCATCCACGCCAGACGCGCCCTTGAGCGCGCCGCCGGCGGCATTGATGCGTGCCACTTCATCCTGTGGTACCGAGGAGGACCCATGCATCACAAGGGGGAATCCCGGCAACAGCTCCTGGATCTTCTCCAGGATATCGAAGCGGAGCTTCTGCTCGCCCTTGAACTTGAATGCGCCGTGGGAGGTGCCGATGGCGCAGGCCAAGCTGTCGCAGCCGGTGGCCTTCACAAAGTCATAGGCTTCCTCAGGCTTGGTGTAAACATGCTCGGCCGCCACGACATCTTCTTCCACGCCCTTCAGCTGTCCCAATTCCGCCTCCACCACAATTCCGCGGGCATGGGCGGCCTCCACCACGCGTTTCGTGATTTCCACATTCTTCTCATACGCTTCGGCGGAGGCGTCGATCATCACGGACGAATAGATGCCCGATTCGATACAATCCATGCAGGTGGCCTCATCGCCATGATCCAAGTGGATGGCAAAGACGGCATCCGGAAAGATTTCATCCGCCGTCTTCATCATGGCTTCGAGCATCCGCTTATGCGTATAGGAGCGGGCGCCGCGGGACAACTGAACAATGAAGGGGGCCTTGCTGCTTACATTTCCTTCGAACAGTCCCATGGTCTGTTCCAGGTTATTGATGTTATAAGCGCCGATGGCATATTTGCCATAGGCGTGTTTGAATAGTTCTTTCGTGGTAACGATCATTGGATTTCTCCCGGGGTTGTTTTTTCTACAGGGTGTCGGACTCGTCTTCGGCGAATCCATTCTCATCTTGATAGTCGGCGGTGCTGCGTTGCAAATCGGTGAAGTGGTTGGTGGAAACCAAGTCGGCCTGCCACGCCACAAACCGCTCTTCCGCACGGCGGTTGCGGATGGAGGAGGCAATTTCCGGACTGTAGCTTTCGAACAGGGCGGAGTCAGCCGGCGCACGGTTCTGTACATAGGCCACCAAGAGTCCATCCATCGTCAGAACCGGCTCCGTCACTTCGCCGGTGTTATAGGCCACCACCGCTTGGACGAGGGCCTGAACCGTTTCATTCGTTGCGCTGGAAGCCGAGAGGCCAGTGAACGGCTCGGCGGTGGAAACTTCCACGCCGGTGGCCCGGACCGCTTCTTCAAACGATTTCCCGGCGGCGATGCCTTCCTCCGCCGCTGTTTTCACTTCGGCGGCCTTGACGTTCATGGCTTCCGCGACAGCACGTTGCTCGGCGGCGGCCAGGGCGCGGTCCTGAATGTCCTCAAACATCGGCACCCGAGGCTCATGAATGCGGTCCAGATAGATCACATAGACATGGTCCGTTCCGATGATGGGGCCGCTGACGCGGTCATAGGCATCCAGACGCAATGCAAAGGCCTCCATCGTGAAAGCCGCTCCGGCATCCTCCACAGGAACTTCAAACCGGGACATGCCCTCCAGTGTGACGACGGGACGGCCGGCGGCTTCCGCCACGGCGTTGAAGTCCGGCACCACTCCCTCGTTGTTGGGCAGTGCTTGGAAGGAGAGATCGGAAGCATCCGCCTCCGCCGCCTCCATAGCTTCACGCCTCCGCAAGGCATCGGCAATGTCCACCTGGACCTCCGTAAAATCAGCCACCACGTCCCGGGTGGATCCGTCTTCCGCCGTTTCTTGCGTGGTATATTCCTGCATATGGAGCTCGTAGTAATCGAGCAGGGCATCTTCATCGAATTCGCGAGAGGAATCCAGATAATCGGCAAGGGGAATGGCCACATAGGTGACGTCTCGCTGTTCTGGCAGGGTGAACAAAGCCGGCTCGGCATCAAACAAGGCTTTGGCGTCCTCTTCCGTCACCGATACGCCTTCAGCCACGGAATCCCGCAGGATGGCGGCATATTCCACCGTAAAGGTATCCATCAAGGTTTCAAAGGTCCGGCGAACTTCCAGCGGCGTGACCTGGGCCTGGCGACCGATCATCGAAGCCAGCTTTTGAATCGTGTTTTCCTCGCGGATGTGATTTTCAAATTGGGGAACTG
>JAISGX010000043.1 GCA_031262805.1 Verrucomicrobiota bacterium
CCACCAGCAAAACGGCGGAACGGCTGGAGGACGCCCATACCGTATCCGCCGGTCCATCCAGCATGACGGCGGCTTCTGGCCGCCGGTCTCCATCCACCGTCACCACCGGCTGATCCCACAGGCCCAGGACTTCCAGCGAAACCAGTGAGGCGCCGGTTCCCTGCCGTCCGCGACGCACCAGCACACGGATATAGCGGGCGGGAGCAGCTTCCAGGCGGACCTGGTCCCACCCGCCGTCGCCATTGGAGACATCGTGAGCCATGGCCCAATGCACGCCATCCAAGCTGGTGGAAATGGTGTAGGACACGGCGGGGGGGTCCCCCCATTGGAGAGAGAAGCCGCCGACCATGGCGGTGCGGCCCATATCCACCTGAATCCATTGGGGTTCGCTCTCTCCGCTGCGCCACCACGTATTGGTCTGCCCGTCCACCGCCTGCCCGGGCCCATACCCATCCACGGAGGCGGAGGCGGTGAGCACCCAATGGCGGAGCGCTGGCACACGCATCCGGCTGGTTTGAATGCTTTTGCAGCCGCAAAGGCCCAGGAGCAGCCCCAGAACGAGCCAACACCATGCCGTAGCTTTTCCACTCCGTGGAAAAAGGCGAGGTGGATTTTCCACTGTGTGGAAACCGTTTTCCCCGTCCATGGGCGACGGAAGCCTCATGCAGGAGTTCCGTAGATGGACAGGGTGCGTTGAATCCGGGCCACGGAGCGGTCTTTGCCCATGACAGCCAGCATCTCAAAGAGGCCGGGCCCAACTCCGGTGCCGGAGACGGCGACGCGCAGGGGATGCACCAAATCGCCCATACCTCGGCCCATGCGCTCGGCTAGGGCATGTAGGGCAGCGTCTGTCGATTCCGCAGTGAAGGGCTCCAAGGCGGCCAGCACAGCGAGCTCCTCCCGCAGGATGTCGAGGGCGCCTTCCTTCAGGAGGCGTTTGCGGACGCTTTTTTCGTCGTAGGCAAAGTCCTCGTTGAAGAAAAAGGCAGCCTGCTCCCCAAGGTCGGTGAAGAGTTTGATGCGTTCGCCCATGCAGGAGACCACGGCGCGAAAATAGGCCGGATCCATATCCTCCCGCCAGAGGCCTTGGCGCTTCATGGCGGCTTCGCAACCGGCCACGATTTCATCCAGGCCACGGCGTTTGAGATGCTCGCCGTTCATCCACAGGAGCTTGGTCATGTCAAGCTGGCTTGGTGCGCTCCGGACCCGATCCAGCGTGAAGAGGGCCACCATTTCCTCTCGGCTCATCACTTCAAGATCGTCCCCCGGAGACCACCCGAGCAGGGCGAGTGAATTGAAGAGAGCTTCCGGGAGGAAGCCTCGCTCCTGGAATTCACCAACATAGGCGGCGCCATCGCGTTTGGAATAAGGCTTGCCCTGCGCGTTCACAATCATGGGCAAATGCGCAAATTTCGGTGGCGGAAGGCCCAAGGCATGGTATATCGCGATGTGTTTGAAGGTGTTTTCGACGTGGTCGTCTCCGCGGATGACATGCGTGATGCCCATGGTGATGTCGTCCACCACATTGCCCAAATGGAATACCGGGGAACCATCCGAGCGGACGATGACGAAATCCTTCATATCCTCCGCTTTTTTGGAGAGGTCCCCTTTGACTTCGTCGTGGAAGGAGATGTCCCTGCCGGGCATTTGAAAAACCACGCACTCCCCTTTTCCCGTACACCCCTTGTCCTGCCTATAGGCATGGCCGGACGCTAGGAGCTGCTCGGCGACTTCCATGTGGCGGGCACGTTGTGTGCTTTGGTAGAGGGGCTCACCATCCACATCAAGGCCAAGCCAAGCCATGGAATCTAGGACGGTCTGTACGGCCTCCTTCGTGGAGCGTTCGCGATCCGTATCTTCAAGGCGGAGCCAAAATTCCCCGCCGACATGGCGGGCAAAGAGCCAGTTGTAAATGGCGGCGCGGATGTTGCCAATGTGCACGTTCCCCGTTGGGCTGGGTGCAAAACGTGTGCGTACGGTCATAGATGGGAGATCCTTTCCATTTCCCTTATCATACCCATCGGGGGAATCCTCCGCAAGCCCCCTCCCTGCAGAAGGAAGGCTGCGGAATGCGGAGTTCGCCTTCGAGCAAAAACGGAAATATGCCACCCTACGCCGGGCGGTGGATTATTCCCCCATCCAGCGGGTGGGCAGGGTGTAATAATTGCTGGGCGAATAGGTCCAAGTCCAATTATTGGTTCCCCCGCCGTTGCGCGAGATGATGACGATCATGTCGTTGGGCTTGACGTAGCCTTCGGGCACCGTGCCGCCGTGCACAAAACGCCAGACGCCATCGAAATCACAATAGATGGTGGCGTTCTCCCGAACGGCTTTGCGTGAGGTGTCGATGGTGTACAGGCGGTCTCCCGTTCCTGCGCTGCCTTGGACGAAGCCGCTTTCCACCAGATTGAGATCGCGGGGATGGACCGCCACCGGGAGATTCAGAGAGAGGACGTTGTAGACATCGTTGGCCGTCCGCCCACCGCTGCCAGTCTGGATTTCATGTTTGAAGGAGGCGGAGCCGTCGGGGCCGTTGGTGGGCACCTTCAGCACCGGCCGCCAAATCATCGCATTCAGGTTGCTTTGATAGCCGGAATAGTGCGCGATGGAGTCCCGGAACGCTTCCGGCAGCGGGTTCGGCAGACCGATGGAAAAGCCCCGCGTGAAGAATTCCGGCGGCTGCAGATCATCCGTGACCTTGGTGGCTGCCGACTGGGTGTCGCGGTACCATTCTCCATCGGAGCCGAAGAAGTAGCGGCTTTCCACGGAGGGATGCTTTCCGGGATGGAAGAATTCCACATAGGTGGCGCCGGCCACCACACTGTCGCCGGAGGGCCAGAAGTTGGTGTCCGTTCCGAAGACGCCGGCAAACGTGTTGGTGTAGGGCATGCCGTGCAGGCCGACGTGGTTATATCCTTCCGAAAGGACAACGTTGTGCATGGCATACACGTCTTCGCTGGCGAGCGGACGCTGGGAGCGGCCCGTCACCGCATTGGTCCGCCGCCACCGATCCTTGTAGGAGGCGCGGTAGAAGCGGAGCTGGCCGCGGTTGGACAGGTCGTTTCCGCGGGCATCGGCGAACCAGTTGCTTTGCACGGTGCCCACGCGGGTCCATGTGCTGTTGCTGGTTTCGTTGAAGCTTGGGGCATCCCAATAAATCAAGTCGTATTCCTTGGTGACCCGCGTATAAGAGCCGTTGGCATTCGTCTGCCCCGCGGCAATCCAATACAACGCCACGGCGCCCTTGTCGCCCTCTTCGAAGTTGGTGTTCTCCCCGAAGGCGGACACCACGGCGGAGCGGGCCCGCATGACGCCCTGCGTGACGGCAAAGCGAATGGTGTTGTTTGTGGCCCAGCTGTAGATCCCGGCGGGACCTTCGTTGCCGGCCTGGTCCACCCCGACCACCACGACCACGTAGTCCTGATCATAATCCAGATCGTACAGGCGGACGCGGGAATTCGCCATGTTGGTCAGGCCGGCATACGCCTCTTCGGCGGCGGAGGGATCCACCGGATGGTTCGTCGCCATCACGGCGGGCCAGGACTGGTAGGCCCCGGTGGCGATGAACTGGCTATAGATATAGCCGCTTTCGTCATGCGGGACATCGTTTTCCGGAACATTCATGGCGTCGAAGGTGCCGTAATACACCTTGTAGCTCCCCCACGGGGAGAGGATGGCGGTATCCGCCGCCTGTTTGGTGGGATGCTTTTCATTAGCCGGATCGTCCGGACCGAGGAAGGCGTTGACGCCCCAGCTCAATTCAAACTGCGTGGTAGGATCGTCCACGTCATCGGTGGAGGCCACCACCCCTGCGGCCAGGCTGTTGCCGATTCGGGTGGGTGGCGTGATGTCATAGGCGATGAAGAACTGCTGGGCGCTACCGGCCAGACGATCACCCAAGCGGTCGTTGTCGCGGTCGACAGCAAACAGGAAATTGGTGGTCATGCCTTGTTCAAAGGCGGTGAAGGCCATGGGCACCTCCGGTTGGTCTTCCGCTTCAAACCCACCGAGGAACAGCTGGATGTCGTCAAAGAAGACCGGGTCGTCAGCCAGGCCGCCGGAGAGCATAACCTGCACACTCCGGGCCGCTTCCGGTACGGGCACCGGCTCGCCGACGGAGGAGGCCACCACCGTCCAGGCGCCGGCGGGTTCTTCCGCAGGCGAAAGGATGTACGGTTCGCCCGGGAGCGACTCGCCAGCTTCGTCGTAGAAGAAGAAGCGCATGGCGGGAACATTGGTGTTTTCAACCGACGCCAAGACGCCGTAGGAGGCGTCTAGGTACAGGTTGGTGAACTGCGTGGGAAGGGAATCCAGCAGAATCTGTTGCGAGAGGACTCCTTCGCGCAAGCCAAGGGCATACTTGCCTTCCAGCGCGTTGCTGGTGGAGACAAACCAAGCGTTCGGCGCATCGGGAAGCGTCCAGGCGGATTCGATGGGCAGAGCGGCTTCGGCCCGAGCGCCGATGGCTTCAAACCCGCCGTCCGCCATCATCCCCTCTTTCGCCGCCACCGGATAGGGTGTTCCGGTCAGCCCGCGCTGGGCGGAATGCAACGCGTTGAAGGCGGCCAGATCCATGGAGCCGTCGGCCACATGCACGCGGTATTCCGCGATGCCGGAGGGTTCCACATCATCGTCCGTGTTGGGTTCACCATCACGGGCGGGCAGGAAGGTCAACGCGAAAGTGGGCTGGTTGGTCCAATATACGCCGTCTGGATCGGGCGTGTTGCCGTTCACGAGCAGATTGGTGGGCGCGGTGGGTTCAGCGGTGTCGTTGTCGCGAACCAGGACCGACTGCAGGGGCAGAACAGCGGTCATTTGGTCTTCCGGCCGGTTGTCATCTGCGTCGTAGGCGTGGAAGTTCACATCGTACACGCGGGCGAATTCGCCGTCGGGCAGCAGATGGCCCATGTCGTCGTAGCTGAAGCTTTCCCAAGCCCAGACATTGGAGATCATGTTGGCAAGCATTCTCGTTGAGCTGAGCCGGGAGCTATATTCGGCCTTGTAGTGCAAGGCATCCTCCAACGCGTTTTCCCCTTGATAGGAGAAGGCGATGAAGGAGTTGGTCACTTCATAGGTGCCCTCCATGAACGGATTGGCGGTGGTGTCCACCAGGTTGGTGCCTCGGCGCAGGCCGGTGGAACTGCGGCCGCGGACAGCCTCCGTCGGATCGCCCGCATTGACCACCATGAAGAATTCCCGCCCGGGGGCGGCCTTTCTCAGTTGGTTGTCGTAGAGGACCGGTAGCTCGGTTTCGCCATAGGTAATGGTCTGGAGGCGGTGTTGGTCCACTTGGGCCGGATTGGCCAGCAAGGATTCCACGCCGTTGGTTCCAATGAAATAGCGGTTGGTTCCCAACCAGTTGCTGACCCCCCAGCCCCAGATCGGGCTGTGGACGTCGTTGTCCAGGAAGACCACGCTCGATACCGTCAGCTCGCCGGTGGGGAGGGAATCGTCCGCCCGGTCGGCATCGAAGTCGGCCATGGCGAGAATCACACTGTTGGTCACGGGAATTTCGCGTTCGAAATAGCTGGAATAGGTGTCCCAAATTTCCTGCACCTCCCAGCCGAAGGTGTTGGTGGCGCTGGTGAATCCGGCAACGCCGTAGCTAACCGGCTGGCTGACGCCAGAGCCCAAGGTTCCATTCTCATAAAAGACCGTTTCAATTCCATCTTCTTCTTGCGCGGAGAGCTTCAGCAAGGTGGTCGTCCAGCCACTGTAGTCGTATCCATCAATATCAAGATAGAGGGGTTCACGGATGTTGCCGCCGCGTTCCACCACGTAAGTCGACAAATCCCGGTCGGAAATGCGGATTTCGCGCTGACGGCCCACGCCCACGCCGGGCAACTGCCGGGTGGTACGTATGCCGATTGGGCCACCGAACATCACGCCGGTTTGCGGCGGCATGTCGTCGTCGTCGTACAGGGCGAAGAAGTTGGTCGTCAAAACAGCTAGGTTGTCGCTCAGGCGGTCATCGTCGGAATCGGAAACCTGGGAAACCAACTGGTACAGGTTGGTCTGCCGTGCATTGACGGACAGCCAGCGAATCTCATTCGTGGCGCCATATCCACCGCCCTTGAGGGACAGCGTCACTTCCGGCAGGCCGTTGGTCACAGCGGCATCGATCTCCTCGCCCATGCTCACCATCGTCAACTTCATAAGGTCAACATAGGCGGGGGCGGATGCGGCTGAACGCAGGGTGATGCGGACCTTGGCGGCGGTTGTGTCGCGGGTTTCCACCGGCGGCAGGCTACACAGCGTCCAGTCCGGCTCTCCCGCCACGGAAAGGATTTCACCAGACACAAGCTGGCCCATTGGATCGAGGAACTCCACCTCCACTTCAAAATCACCGCCACGGCTCCACAGCTCGCCATCCAGGGAGGCCACCACCCAGCCGGGCAGGTCGGGAAGATCGCATTCCTGCAGGACCTGGGAGGTCTGTGCCGCTTCCTGGCCGACGAGACGGGCGGCCAGCTTCAGGGACCGGCTTGTTTCGATCACAAACACGGTGGCGGCGGACTGCACCGCACCGGTGGCCGTCCATCCGGCGGGGAGGACATCATCGCTGAAGCTATTGGTCAGGATTTGAATGGCTGTTTCGCCGGTGGCGGCATTGGTGGTAGTCACCTGGGCCTCAAAATCGTCCCACCAGATGGTGGCATCGGCTTCGGCTGGCTGGAAGCTCAGGCGGAAATCCGTCACTTCGGGCCGGGTAGTGCTACGGTTGATGGAAATGCTGGACCATGTGGCGGAGGCGGGAACCGATTGGTTGGCGCTCCACACCGTCCGGTAGCTATCGTCCGGGCGCCGTTCCAGCCACTCAAAGCGCAGGGCGCCGGCCGCTCCCTTGGTGCGGACAAAGCCCGACACCCGGCGGGCGCTCCATTCCGCCATCTCCTGGAAGGGACGCAGGAGGGTCAAGGTCGGCCGCGGATTCCCCGGAAGGGAGGTTTGCTTCCAGGCCACGGCCATGTCTCCGATGCCGTCTTCCGCGCCTTCCTCGTCGCCCACCCATGCGGCGCCGTTGCGTAGCACCCAGTTCGTGCCTTCAAAACCGCCGTCGGGCACTTCGCGGGTGGCGGATTCCAAGCGGGCGTCAATGTCGTAGAGTCGGTTGCCGATCAACCCGCCGCCCAAGCTTTTGGGCTCATAGATCCAATAGGATGGCACCTTTTCCATAGCTTCGGCTTCCGCCATGCCGGTGGTGTTCGTCAGCCACAGGCCGCTACGCTTGGCATCGGTCGGCAACAGCGGGTCCGTGGCCATCAGCCGGTGCACCCAGTTGCCGGTCACGAGGTCGGCATCCGTCACCTCCATACCGCTCGGAATCTGGACAAACCCGTGGGCCGTCAAGTTTTGCAGAGCAATATTCCCGTTCCCGTTGCTGGCGTTATAGGCATACAAACGGAACGTGACGGCATTGGTCGCCTCCACCGGCGTGCTCAAAATGAGGGCGATGTCGTTGGTGATGGCGACGCGCACCTCCGTCTCCATTTCAATGGCACTCTCGGCCACGACGACTTCCTCGCCGCCCGGCAACATGGCGGTCAGCACCAAGTTGGTCGGGCCAGTCGCGGTGATGCGGGCACGGAAAGCGAGCACTTCCATGCGCCAGCGGACATCCTGAAGAGAGGAAGGATCGGGCTGCAGGTCGAAGCGGAAATACGTGCTGTTTCGGTATTCCGCCACATTCGCTCTGCTGATGGACCAATCAAGTAGGGTGCTGGCAAAGGTCATATTCGTTGGGGTATCCGGCCCGGACGCGCCGACCGCCGCCCAAGCGGACACCGGGGAGGCCACCAGATGGCGGATGGTGTTCTGCACGTTGGTTCCAACGCCCACTCCCTCCCCGGCCGCGCTGTTCAGGGGCCAATTGGCCAAGGCGCCGATATTGACGCGGTTGGTGCCGGTGCCGATCAAAGCGGAAGAGTTGACGACGGGGGAGCCGATGTCATTGTCCACCACAACCAATTCACCGAAGACTTCCTGTGCGGCGGCCTGGTCCCCTTCCCGGTTGTCGTCGTCGTCATACATCAGCAGGCCGATCTGGTTGGTGACCGCCAGAAGGCTGGTGAGATCGTCCGCTCCCCAGAGGGCGGACACATCGGCCTTCGACATGTTCGGCCATGTCCAGGTGGCCACGGTGTCGGCGCTGCGTCCATTGTCGAGCACCTCGCTGAGTTCCGTGCTGAAGTTCGCCCAATTGGTTCCCCAGAGAGAGGCCACAAAGGCCGTATTGGTCACGAGAAAGCCTTTCGGAGAGATCAAGGTGGCCAAGTGGTTGCTGGGCAACTGCAGGCCGGACAAATAGGCGTCGCGCACATTGAAGTGGAAGGTCAGAGGCCGGTTGAGCAGCTCGCCGTCCGTGACGTGATAAACCACCTGTTCACTGGCGGACTGCACCTGCGCCAGCTGCTTTTCGGGGTTCGCCCAGACCGTGGGCTTGGCCGCGTTGGTGGTGATGAGCATGGACCGGGTGTTCCACAGCTCCGAGCTACCGCTCGGAGGCGTTTCATCGTTGTCCTGGATATAAATGCGGATCAACTGGTTGGTGGTGATGTTGCGCGCATGGTTGGGGCCGTCCGCGCACCAGCCGCCGTGATTGGGGTTGCCGACGCCGGGCTGGTTGGTGAAACTGCCCCACGTGCCGTATTCCCACCATCCGCCCTCGCCGAACTCTCCTTCCGTACAGGCGTCTTCCGCACTGACGGTGAGGTAATAGGAGATATTGGTGTCGAAATTGAGCAGCTGGAAGGCGCTGTGCGCAACGTTGGTGATGGATCTGGCGTCGTTGCCGACGGTATAGGTGTTGGTGGCGTGGAAGGGCTTGTTAAAGCCCCATTCCAGCGTCCAGCCGACCACGTTCAGGCCGCTCTTGGAACTGTCGTTAGTCTGCCATGTCCATGCCATATTCGTGATGATGCCATTCACCGAGATCGGCACGGGCGGCGGCGCACCTTCGGCAAAGGTGCGGGAGTCTTGCACGGCAATCAAGTCCCAGTTGGGACTCACGCGGCCCGTGTCGGATAGAATGTTCCATGCCCATCCGCCGCTGGTCATGCCGGGGGGATAAGCCGGCTCGTCGCCGCCCCGGGCGCGGACGTGGTTGGTGGCATAGACACCGCTTGGATCCTTCCAGCGGATCACAAACCCGAACATCTGGCCGCTTTCGTTGGCGAGCATGATTTCCTGATCCGTCACGGTGTGCAGGATCTCGGGATAGAGCTGTTCCTCGATGGCGTAATCGCCGTTCAAATAGCCGGCCACATCTTGGCCTACATAGAGCAGTTCAGCGACCGGCCCGTCGTTGTCCAGCTTGCCGACCACCCGGAAGGAACGGACTTCGGCCGTGGACAATTCCCCGGCGGTGTCGCGGGCGCGCACCCGCCACCAGTACTGGGAAGAGCTGGTGCGATAGGTGTATTCCATGGTGTTGGTGGGCAGGTTCACCCGCAGCACAACCGGCCCGTTTTCCGTTGTGTCCAGCTCGGCGGTGCAGCCGAATGATTCATTTGTGCTAATTTCCAGCAGGAAGCTGGTGATCTCCCCGTCGCCGTCGCGTCCGGGAGCGCCCGTTGGCATCTGCCACGTCAGGGAGAGGCCAGCGCTGGTTTCCGCATTGTCCGCTGGGGAGAGCGGCAACGGCGGGGGGGGCGCGAGGTTCTCCATGACGCCATTTCGGTCGAAGCGGACATCCACCCAGAAGTCCAGGTCCCCATCGACGATGCCTTCATCCCATGCGGAAAGCTTGTAATCGTTGTCTTCGCGCAAATAAGGGGAAATGGCCATCGAATCCACCGCATAAGCGGATCCGGCGTCAATGGACTTGGTGCCGCTGCCCTGGTTGTTCCACACGCCGCTGTTGAGGAAGCTCGCCACGGTGAAGCGGGTGGTAACGACCGTGCTGCCCAACTGGTCTAGGCCGAGATCGGCGCGGGCCAGACGAACTTCCAGCGCCATGCCTTCGCCCTGCTGGATGGCGGCGGCGTAGCCCACACCCTCCACGGTGGATTCCGGCGCATGCCAGCTGTCTTGCGTGAAGCGCTCCACCTGGAGCGCCCCATCCACCACATGAATACCCAGCTGGGTTTCCGGATAGTGGGCGGCAAGGGAACCAAAATATCCATCGCCGATAAATGTACTGGCGTCATCGCCCAGCCAGGTCATGCCCGTGCTGGTGTCTTTCCGCCGCGTATCGATGCCGATGGCCACATGCGGTACGTTGGTGTCGGTGATGTTCCGCATCCGGATTAGGAAATAGACCCACTCCTCATCCGCATAGACGCGGAATTCCCGCAGATCCGCGCTCGGGACCTCTTTGGAGCCCACGACCACCCCATTCTGCACGTCCCATTCCTTGCGTTCTTCCTCAAGCTTGTCCTTCCAGATGTATTCCCCCAGCGACCACGAGGCGCTGTTCCAAGGCTCAGGCGGCTGGCCATACCAGTCGGTGGGGTCCCCGTCGATCACTAGGTCATGGGCGCCATCGGCGGTCTGCCCTTCGCCGGTGGACGAGGTGGAATAGTACGTATAGTTTTCGCTAAAGAACGCATAATAGTAGGTGGTGTTGGGCACTAGGCCGCCGTTTGTGAAGGTGTCCGCATTGCCGCGATAAACCACCACGCCGCCGCCTAATCCGCTGCCTTCAAAATACCGCACGCCTTGTTCGGGCATGGCGGCATTCCGCTGTGCCTCATCCGTGAAGCGCACCACCAGAACATTCCTTTCATGCCACTTGTTCCACGACAGAATGAGCGCGCTGTTGGTCTGCACCGGATGCTGCACCACCGAAATCCCGGTGGGCGGCTGCAGGGGTAGCACCTCCACCGGCGGAAGCAAGGGCGCGGAAACCGAGCATGTTTCGCCACCTTTGACGGCGTAGACCCGTCCGGTCGCCCCCATGGCGCCAGCGCCATCGCCGCCGAGGATGCCCGTCTGGATCATTTGGACCTTGTTGCTCCAGAAGGAGGTGGCTCCGTCCTCGCTATGGGTCCAGAAGGGAATCGAATAGGTCTCGCTCCCGCCAACCCAGTTCACCTTCCATTCCGCATGCTGCCCGGGGCCCCGTGGGCTGGAATGGATCACCACATTCACGCTGTCGCCAAGATAGACGGACGCCGGGGAGGCGGTGACGGACTCCACCGCCTCCGGACAGGTGGTGGCCACCAGGTCCTCCCAGGAGGCGCCGTAGCGGATTTCATCGAAATACACATTGGTCACGCCGCCGCCGCCGATGGCGATGCGGTCGAATTGAATGTCGCCGTCGAGCTGGATGGTGGCATCCCATGTGTCGGGTTCCCGGTCCGGCAAGCTGCTTCCGCCAACGCCGAGATAATGGGCCTTGACGCTTACGACCCGAGACCCGAATTGATAGCGGCCGACAACCAGATAGACGTTCTGGCGGCCGTTGTCGTATCCGATCAGATCAAAATCCGCCCACGCCTTTTTGCGTGCGCCACCGATGCCGTGGCCTTCCACCACCAGGGTGGACCAGTTTTCCCCGTGCCCTTTGCCGAAGAAGGCGCGTTCGGTGGCGCCGTCATACAGGCTCAAGCCCGCCCAGCGCTGCGGTCCGGTCGACTGATAGGACATCAGGAAGGCCACATAGAAGTTGCTGGAGTTGGATTTATTGAAGGTCTGCTGCAACGGCCGCGTCATGCGGGTATGGTTGGTGGTGGTGGCCGTGCCCCGAGCCAGGTTGCCCGCCCGCTCCGGATAGCCGCCAAAGTCGGCGAACTGCGGGCCCGTGGTTCCGGCCGCCGTGTCGTCCGTCACAATGCTCCACGTGCCATCCGACACCGTCCAGGTATGCGCCGCAAACCCCTTGCCGCCCGCCCAATGGGCGGCGGCAGAGGCGGAATCCAGCTGGTTGTTCGTATAACTGAACGGATTGACATATTCCTTTTCGCCATATGTGCCCATCACGACCGGCGTCGACACCAACGGCAGGGTTCCATTGGTGTACACGTTGGCGCTGCTGTAGGAGAAGAACCGGTAATACTGCGTGCTGCCCGGCTGGACCACATGCTCCATGTTGGTGCCGGTGCTGGAGCAGACCACGCTCGCACCGCCGATGAGGGCTCCCGGTGCATACACCCGGCCATCCATGGGCACTTCTGCTTCGGTGAAGGGCGTGGTTTTGTTCAAAACCAGCACGCCGCTGGCGGCCGGGATGGCCTTGCCTGTCGGCGAGCTTGCCGCAGGCACCGCCGCCGGTTTCGTCCAGGACAAGCGCACCAGTTCATAACCGTCCGGCTCCGCACGGCACACGCTCACGGGGTTCGGAGGGTCCATCCCCGCGCCAATCAACGAGTCCCAAGTGGAACCGAAGCGGATTTCATCAAAGAATACATCCGACAGGACGGCGCTGCCGCTGTTTTCGGCCGCGAGCCGAACTCCGGCAATCGCGGGAAACCCATTGATCGTCATATTGTACAACCAATCGATTCCGCCGCTTTGCCCGGGTGCGGGCGTGTTCGGAGAGATGATCGGCTTCTCCATGCCAGATTGGCTATAGGCGGCCAGCCACATCTTAGCGCCATCCCAGTGGAAGATCAGCGTATGCGTATCCCCATCGTTGTAATGAAAATCGACACCAGGTTGCTCCGCCACTTGTCCGAAGCGTTCCATCCCAATTTCCGATCCGGTCCATAACTTGCCGATGCTGATCTGATCCGCCCCCGAGGCGTCCAGCAGCTGGATGCCGGCCCATTTTTCGCTCCCTGTATAGGTGATCTTCATGGTGAACATGCCCCACCACTTTGCCGTCTGCGGATAGGCGGAATCGAACATGCGTTTGACGGACACCGTCGAGGGCTTGTCGAGGGCATGGCCCGGATAAAGCGCCAGTGCATTTCCGCCAGCGCCAAACAATTGGTTGGATTGCAGCAAAGTCACATCGGAGCGAACCCCGCCGCCTTGAAGGTCATTCGTGGCCCATTCAGGTCGGTTGACGACCGTCCATGCGCCGCTCCATCCTTTGCCGCTGCCGTCCAAGCTGATGAGGTTCATGCCGTTGGTATAGGCAAACGCTTCCGCCTGGGCGCTACTGTAGCGGCCCATCCAGATGGGCACGTCCAAGCGGCCCTCATAATAATTCCCCTTGCGCCAGAACACGGCATAATCGGCTTCGGCATTAAACGGCACCATGTGCTCAAAGGTTGTTGTCGAATTGGTGGCATAGGCAATCACAGTTCCCCCGCCCGCAATGGCATCGCCAGCGGCATATGAAGTTCCCGCCGCCGGAGTGCCCACCACGCCGTCGGGACCGGCATACACCACCAACAGCGGAGCGGACGGGGTGGCGCTCCACCGCATCCGGACCAGTTCAAATCCATCCGGCGCCGCATGGAAGACGCCCGCCGTCGTGTCCCCGGTTTCGCCCCACGGGCCGCAAACCGTGCCACCGCCGAGCGCCGTGCCTTCCGCCTGCACGCGCACAAAATACGGCGTGGAGGGGCTCAGGCCCGGCACGGAGATGGAGGCGCTGGAGGTGGACTGCTGGAAGACAAGGCAGGCGGCAGAGGCATAGTCGCCGCCGCCGAGCACCGCAATGTCATCCAGATAGAGAGTGGGCGCAGAACCCTCCCGGACAAACCGGAACCGGATGTGCTGGCGCTGCCGTTCCGGCAGGTCCACGGTGATGGGTGCGGCGGCATACTGGTTGGTGATACCGCTTTGGGCGGTGAGGTTCGTCACCATGATCCATTCCACATCCGGCGCATCCGCCCGGGGAGCGGCTTCCACCGCTAGGTTCCAGCCCGTGGCAGGAATCTGCCCGGCAGCCCTCAGATAAAACTGTAGCTGCCGTGCGCCGCTGATTTCCGGCGAGACCAACTGGCGGCCTCCGGCATTGAACCGGTAGCCCAGGCCCGCCCCTTCCCGGTTCGCCGTGGCGACCACATCATCATATCCCGTCCATCCATTGGTCAGGGTGCTCAGCGCGAACGATTCCTGCAACAAAACGGCAAAGGCGTCGCATTTGGTGACTTCCACATGGTAGAGGTTGGCTCCGACCACCGGATCCCAGACGGCTTGGAAGGCGTTGCTGGTGATGTTCTGCATGCGCACGCACGGGGTGTCCATGGCGGGCTCGCCGATCAGGCGCACTTCGTCAATATAGTAGAAACTGTTGGTGCGGGAGGCGCCGTTTGCATCAAAGAACATGATGCGCAACATCAGCTGGGTGACGGAATTGGGCACGTCGTACAAATAGGGATTGCCATGGGGCGTCGGACTGCCGGCCGGCCAACCGCTTTCTTCGTAATAATACGCCCAGTCCTTCGGATAGGTCTCGGTATCGCTCGATCCGTCGCCGATGACCTCGCCATAGCCATAGCTCCCGGCGGGCAGAGTCCAACTGGCGCCGTTGTTGGTGCTGATGGCGACATGCAGGTCGTTGCCTCCGCTGGCCTGTTGGCCGGAGAAGTGGATCTGCAACTTGACATTCTGGTAGCCGCTGAGGTCCACATTGCCGAACTGCACCGCCGCATTCGTCGGGTTGATGTGCGGGTTGGTCACCGTGAGGGTTGCTGCACCAGAATACGGCACATAGGTATGCGTGCCGGGCCAGACAAATCCAACGCTGCCTTGCAGGCCCAATGCCCGCGCCCCATAGTAGCTGTTGGTCACCACATGGACCTGGCCGGTCCACGAGGAATTAAACACAACATCACGATACCCTTGGCCGGCCAGATAGCCCGCATCCGAATTCGGGCCAGGATTGTCCACCCAGCCCGCCTGATAGCTCCACGGGTTGAGGTCCCATCCATCCCAGCCCTGGGAGGCAATGGCCTGAACCATGCCCGCGGCATCGGCAAACGCCATCGTCGGGCGGTGGCTATGGACCTCGCCGTCCACGCTGTAGAAGAAGTAAAAATAGCGCATGCCGCCCTGCACGCCGAAATCGTCGGTTTCCTCCACACCAGCCGGGAACAAGGCGGAGTCTCCATTCAGCAGCAACTCATAGCCTTCCGGCGGGTTCGCCAGTTCCCAGGCCGCTTCGGGGGCGGAGCGGAAATCCGCACTGCGCAGGATGATCACATCGTCCTGCGCGGCATTGGGCGTCCAGCTCAAACGGATCGCGCCCGTGCTCAAGGATTCGGCATGCACCGGAGACGGCGGGAGAGGTCCGATGCTCTCCCCCACCAGTTTGATCTCATCTAGGAAATAGTAGGCGGCGGTGCTGTCGCCGCCATATCCGCCGAAGAGAACCCGGATGGCGAGTTCATCCACATCCTGCGGGATCTCCCAGACAAAGGCATTTCCCCTCGGCCGCGTCACCACATGCAGGCCGCGGTTGTAGGGCCAGTTCTGGTTCATTTCATCCGTTGCGCCCACCCCCACGCGGGCCCCGGCCGTGGCGTGGTCCATGAAGCCATAGGCGGTCCATGTGGTCCCCCGGTTGGTGCTGGCCTGGAAATACAATGCATCGCCGGCCGCCAAATCCTTGGCGGCAAACGGAAGGATCAACTGCTTGTTGCGGAAATTGGCCAGGCCGCTCAGGGTTTCAAATTCCACCGCCCCGAAGGAGGCGCCGTTTGCCGCACCGGCTAGGCGCAAAGAGCGGTCGCCATACAACGGATTTTCATCCACTACATCGATCTGGGTGGTCGCGCCGATGGGGACCAAGCTCGAATTAAACCACCTGGGCGTATACGCCCATGGATGTTCGTCCCATCCATCGAAGCCCTGTGAGGCAATGGCGAGCTTTTCGCCCACCCGTGTGGCGACGCTGGTTTCCACCACATCGGAGCCAGAGGCTTCGTCCGTGGCCGCCAGCTGGATACGGTAGCGCGTGCCTTCGTCCAGGCCGCTCACCACATGGCGCCCGCCGGACACCACCACGGGGCTGCCGGAATACACGCCGCCGGCCGTTTGCTCTTCCACCTCCAGATTCTTCACATGTGCGCCGCGCATTCCGGAAGCCGCCAACGCGGACACCCGGATTCCCACGCTGGCCTGGTCCAGCGCCGCCGACGGCAACGCAAGCTGGAACGCCTGGGTGGGATATGGCGAGGTGGTGGGCTCCGTGGCTCCCGCCGTTTGCCAGGTGGAGCCTCCATCCGTGGAATACTGCACGGTCAATACGGTGGCGGCCAAATTCCCGCTGTTGAAACGGCCGTGGTCGAAGCGTACCACGACATTGGTCAGGCCCAGCGTGGAAAACCAGCGGCTCTGGATTCCCGGCTGATCGTAGGTCAGCATGTGTCCGCAATCCTCCGGAGCAATTCCCGCCCACCACGCCGGTGAATTCGCGCCGCCGCCGAGATAGAACCAGCCTTGGCCGTTGTCGCTACGTCCTAGGGTTTGGTTTGGACAAGACAAAACGGTCTGGATGTGGCTGGAGGAATTCGTCTGCCCGGTCCATTGCAGGGTGTAGGCCAATCCGCTCTCCTGGTTCCACACCACGGTAAAGCCATTGGTTCCAATGTCCTCCACATGGAGGCCCGAAATCCTGGCGGAATCCAGGGTGGTGGCGGTGTTCAGTGCCCAACCCCCGGCAAGGCCTTCGGCCACGGCACACACGCGGAAGTAATACACCGTGTTCGCCGTTAGGCCGTCCACCCGCGCCCCCGTCTGCGTCAAGCCGGTCCGGGCCGGGCCCACCAGGTCGCTAAAGGCCGCATCCCGGGCCACTTCCAGCGTATAGCTCTCCGCCACGGAAACGGCATCCCAGACCACGTTGAACGACTGGCGGGCGATGTCTTCCGCCCAGACCGCCGCAGGCGCAGGAGGCAAGGCGAGGGTGGCGGCGGTCCCTTCCACCCAGGACCCGCTACTGATGCCGTCGGACGCCTGCACGCGGAACCAATACGGCGAATCCGACTCCAAACCCGTCAATGCCCGGCGCAGTTGAGTCAAGCCCGCCTCATCCAGCTGCAGGCAGGCGGCGGTTTCATAGTCACCCCCGGCGCCTTCCACGGTTACGGCGGCGCTCCGCACGGCCGCTCCCCGGCTGGTGCCGCCCACTTGCGCGCCGTTTTCCGCCACAATCCGGACACGAACGGACGGTTGGTCCAGCGCATCCGCCGGGAGCTCCATGCGCCGCGGCAACACGGCGAATTCGGAGGTGGCGGCCGTTTCGGTCAAGCCCGCCAACCGCCAGAGGCCGCCACCGTCCAGCGAATACTCCACCGTCAAGATGGATTCCGCCGGAGCCGTCGCATTGTACCAGCGGCCATGCTGGAAGCTGACCACCACGTTGGAGGCGCCAAGAGTGGAAAAAGCCTTGCTCATCAGGCCCGGCGAATTGGTACCGGCCAGCACCTGGCTGAATTCCGGCGAGCCGACATAGGTCGGCCAGACATAGGCGCCGGAAGAAAGGGTCTGGAGGGAACCGCCGCCGATATAGGTCCAATCATCCTCCTGCGCCAGCGGCCGATTCGTCGCCGAAGGCTCCGTCGCTTGGACGGACCACGCCTCTCCCGGACAGGCCGTCACCTGCAGGCGATAGGTCACACCGTCTTCCGGGGAGGGATCCCACGCCACATCCATTTTCTGCCGCCCAATGTCTTCCGCCCAGATGGCGGGCGGCGGTGGCACGCCGGCCAGGGTCCAGCCATCGCCTTCCGTCCACAGACCGCTTCGGACGCCGTCATCCGCCTGCACGCGGAAGAAGTAATGTTTCTCCGGCTGCAGGCCCGTCACACGCCATTCCCGTGCGGAAGCCGCCGCCACGCTCGTGGTGGCAACCACGCAGGAAGCCGTTTCGTAATCCCCAACCGAATCCGTCGTCGCCTCCACGGCCACATCCGCCAGATGGGCGCCGTAGCACGCGCCGGACCCGCCGGTATAGGCGCCGGGAACCTGGAAGCGGAGCATGACCGAAGGCTGCCCCAGGGCCTCCGCCGGCAGGGAACACAAGACGGGTTGGGACCCCGAAGCGGGTGCATCGCCTGTGAGGTGGAAGTTCGTCCAATGGGTTCCGCCATCCAAGGAATAGGCCACTTCCACGGTGGAGACACCGGCGGGAATGCTGCTGAACGTTTTGCGGCGGGAATGGGTGAAGCTGATGGAAAGGGCATGGATGCCCACGGTGGAGAACGGAGCACGCAAGAGCGCAACCGATGTGGCATTTCCATTCCCATACCCGGCCAGCGAATGGCCGTTGTTTTCATACGCAGGCAACTGCACGCTCGGCGAGGAAGCCGAATCCGTCACCACCGGCGTGGAATAATACCATCCATCCACCGCCGCCGCAGAAGATCGGCCGAGAGTTTGATTTGGCGCCAGCCACGTTTCCCCCGCCGTGTTCCGGCATTCCGTCATTTCCAGATGATAGGCCACGGCGGAAGCAACCGCGTCCCACGCCACGCTCACCTCATAGCGGCCCTCGTTCGTGGCCCACACATGGGCCGGAGGCGCAATCGGCTCCAGCGTGGACGCCTGGCCGGACACCCAATCGCTCTGCACGTCCGCCCCCTCCAATGCCTGCACGCGGAAAAAATAAGCCGTTGCCGGTTCGAGCCCCGTCACCGCATGCTGCACGCTCTCGCCGCCGGAAACCGCCCGTGGATAGCCCGGGAGTCGGCAGGTGGAATCATAGCCCCCCCCATCCTCTCCCGAAAGCACCACCGTCAAGTCTTTGACATATGGCCCGCGCAGATAGCCGCCTGCTGTTTCCGCATTCGGCGCCGCCACTTTGATGGAGAGGTTCGTTCCCTCCAGTGCGCCCTGCGGCACGCTCATGAGGAACGCCTGCTCGCTCCCGTCCGCCGTTGCGGTGGCGGTCTGTGTACCGAGGAAACACCACGGAGCATTGTCCACTTTGTAGTACACATTCACCCGCGTCCGTTCCAACACGCTCTGGGCATTCCAGGCCCCGCTACTGAAGCGGACCACCGCCTGAGTGGCCCCCTTCAAGGCAAAAGCGCCGCTCTCCACCGCCATGCCCGCCGCGCCCGTCAGGAAATGCCCATGGATGGCGGGCTGGCTCGCATACGTGAAATACTGCGGCGCCTTTTGCAGGCTGCCGCTCGTTCCCGTGGCGGAGGCTCCGGCATAACGCCAGCTCTGGCCCGGCAAAAATACGTTGGTTCCCAAGCTGTTGGTCGGGGCGGCTTGTTCCGAGAGAAGGAACGGGCAGGTCGAAAGATCCACGCGGTATCCCGTCGCCGCCTCCACGGCCGGCGGCCAGTTCAGGGTGAAGCCATAGCGACCAATCTCCCCGGCGGTCACGTCGGAGGGGATCATCCCGGCATGCACAGAGAGGATTTCCGACCAATCCTCCGAAGCCGTCGCACTCACCCGGGCATAATACGCCACGCCCGCGCTCAGGCCGCCCACAGGCAGGCTGTGCCCCGCAATGGCGGAATGGGAGGTGAAGGTGGAAAAGTCCGGTGTGGTGGAAATCTGCACGTCATAGGCAGCGGCGCCGACCACTTCGCTCCAGTTCAACAGGAAATAAGACGCATCGACCCCGGAGGCCGTCACCAGCGGCGCCGTGGAGGGAAGCGTCAGGAGGGGATACGTCGCGCCCGTCCGATAAGCCGGTACATTCACGCCGTTAACTGCGGAGAGCTCAAAGCGATACTCCGTTTCAGGGAGCAACCCGGTGATCTCCACACTCGTGCCCGTGCCGACATACACGACAAAACTGGAAGAACCGATATTGTCGCCCAAGCCGAATGCGGCATTGCCGGCATACGGCACGCCCTCCGAGGGGTTCGTCGGTCCGGTGCTCGCCGTCGTCTGCCGGATGGCCACTAGGGTCCCGGCGGCGCCTTCCCCCGGAGTCCACGTGAGGGTCGCCCGGCGGGTATTGGTCACCACGGAAACCAGAGCCGGCGCAGCGGTGGGCGTCGGGGCCCTGGTTGCCCCATTGCCTGTTGCAGGAGCCGGATTATAGTTGAAGGTGGATGCTTGGCCGGGCACGGCATCATACGCATACACCGCATAATAATAGCGGGTGTCCGCCTGCAGAGCCGTGTTGTTCCATCGGTTGGAGGAAACCACCGCCACCACATCCCCGCCCCCTTCCATGCTCATTCCAGTGGAATAGATCACGCCGTCCACCGGGACGCCGAGCGGTGAGCTGCTCAGGCTCCGGACGACCACATAGCCGACAGCGCCCGCCGCCTCCGTCCAGCTCAGGTCCAGCCGACTGGTGCCGTAAGGGGAAATCTGCAAATCCGACGGAACGCCCGGTTCGGCCGCCATGGTATAGAACGTTTCCTGGGCGGAGGCGCCCTTCCCCACCGCATTCTCTGCAAAACCTTGAAAGAAATAGAGCGTCTTCGGCAACAGATCTTCCACCGCCACCACGAAAGGCGCGCCGACGGCGGGCAGAGGGGACGCCTCCACACGGGAACCCAAACCGACGGTCGTGCCATATTCGACGCCGACCGCCGTCAACGAGTCGCCGCCATCTGCCGACACCGTGGCGCCCAGCATGGCCGTTGTTGAGAGGATGTTGGTCGTGGACGGTTCCGCCACCGTGGGCGGCTGAACGCCCAGTTGCGTCGTAATGTGGCCGATCGCGGACCAAGCCGACCCCACGCTCAGGGAGGCATTGGTGGCCAGCACCCGATAAAAATAGACCGTATCGTCGTCGAGGCCGGAGAACGTTGCCGAAAGCTGTGCACCGGAAATTTCCTGCGCGGCGGCACAGGTCCAATCCGGCCCGCTTTCGCTTTCCCGGAACAAGGCCACATTGTCCACGCACAATATACCGCTACTCGATCCTATGGTTTTGTTGAACCGCACATACAGCTCGCTAGAATCCAATGTGCCGAGGGAAAATTTCGGCACTGTCGTCCAACTTCCAAACGTCGAAAGATCTCCCAACGTCCGAAGCGTTTCCCATGTGTTGCCGTCGGCGCTGACCTCCACGGCCATATGGCCGGCGGCAACCTCGCTGGCCGCCCAAAAATCAAATTGAATGGCGTAGGCGCCCGGTCCATCAACGGCAATGGGCCCCAGCACGATAGAGGCCGTAGAGCTCGCCGTCCACCGCATGCGATTGCCCGTTGCCGTCGCGCTCGGGGTCGTCGTGGTATTGATGCCGGCATTCGAGCCATCCACCTCCACCGGCCAAGCATTGTCCGATGTGGTGCCGGTGGAATTGGCGCTCATAGAAGTATTGGTGAACGTTTCCACCACCCCGATGGCCGAACTCCCGGCGGCGCTTTCGCACGGCGTCAGTTGCGCCACATAAGCGCTGGCATTGGCCACCGCCCCCCAGGCCAGCGAAACAGCCTCCGCCGTGGCATTCGACGAAATCACCACCGGAGAGGGAAGACGGGTGGTAATGGATGCCGCCGTCCCATACGCCGTCTCCACCGCTGCCGAATTCCGCGCCGCTACGGCCACCGTATAGGAAGTGCCGCTTGTCAAGCCCTTCACCAAGATGTGGCTTCCCCAGGCAGAGGCCGTCTGCCATAGGGCGGGAGCCCCAAGGGTGCCGTCCGCCTGGACATAGAGCGTTCCCACACGAAGGCTATACATGACGTTCGTCGGGTTGTTTCCTGTTTGGAGGGCCGCCTTGAACGAATCCGCCGTCGCATCCGTCAGCACCGGCGCCGCCGGAACCTCGGCATACGTGGCCGCATTCTTCCGAGTGCTGAGGCTGTTGGTGTTGGCGCCGACCGCCTCAACCCAGTAATAATAGGTCTTTGAGGGCGTCACGGCGGAATCCGTATAGGTGGTGGTCGTCCGCCCGCTCTCCAGAGCGGTGGAAGGCCGTGTGGTTGTTTCGCTACGGTAGATGCTGTAGGAGGCGGCGCCGTTCACCGCCGTCCAGCTCAAGCCCATGCTGGCGGAAGGCGTCAAGGTCAACGTCGGCGCCGCCAGCGGAATGGTCACGCTCCGGGTCGCCGCCGGAGAATAATACGAATAGTTCTCCGAATAGAGGGCGAAAACATAGGTCGTCCCAGGCGTCAACCCGGTGACCGTCCGGGTGGTGGCGTCGGTCGAGCCCTCCACCACCTTGTGATTGCCGATGGTGGCATTGCCGACATAACCCACCCCCTGCGAGGGAGAAGAGGAAGGCGCCGCCGTTCCCTGGGTAAGCAATACGTTCTTGCTGTTCCACTTGGTCCAGCTCAAACTCACGGAGGTCGCCCCGGCCGTCGCCGTCGGCTGAGTGAAGGTCGGCGCCCCCAGCGCCTGCACCGTCATCGTCCCATAGATCATCGAACCCGACCCCTCATTCCAACTCGTGCTGGTATCGTAATAGCGCCCATTATCGCCCACCGATCCGCCCCAGCCGATCCATAGACTCAGCCGCCATGTTCCGGTATTGGTCACTTGAATATCCTGAGACGTCCATCTGTGATCCCCACCTACGGCTACGCCGTACTTCAGATAAGTACTCCCGTCTGAATATTGCCATCTGGCAGAACTACTGGAGGGGTAGAGCGCATATGCTTTATAGGAAGCTCCATTTGCGTCGCCGTTGAAAAGCCAACTCATCTGGGGTTTATCGCCAAGATAAACCGTCGGCACCGCAGACTCTGCGACGACCCATCCCCACGCATCGGCCTCCCGTGCAGAAAAAGTCCAGAACAATCCCGCCAGCAAATAGGGCACAACGTGTTTCCACTTTTTCAGGAAAAACGCATCAGGAAGAAAAGAGCTGTCTTGGTTTATCATTGGGTCACCTCATAACGATCATCGGTTGTATGGCAAAGCCACACGAAAAGGGGTTGAATAATGGGGCTCCGCCGCAGAGGGAAGGCCGCCCCGCATAAACTGAGGGCACATGCCCGACTCGGCGCCGACCGCCCCCGCAAGGAAACGGGACGGAACAAACGGATCCCCCAAAAAACGCGACACCCCACCCTCGACGGAAGTCCATCCGGCTTCCGCTCCCCCGTCCCGCACGGCGAGACATCGGCATGACTGAAAATTTCGACATCCCTTCGAGTCCTGCTATCAATAATAGAGCCGTATGAATCCCCGTGCAAGGCGCAAACCGTCATATTTGCGTTTTTTTTGCTCTCCAAATTGGGCGAACAACGCCAGCGCCTCTCAAAGGCCATCCCGCACATCGCCCTCCCCTCCGCCATCCGTACTTGCAGAGCCCCATGAGCGAAGAAAAAAAGGAAACGGACATTCTGCACAAAACCTTGATTTTCATGCAAAGGACGCAACGGCGGACGTTTCCCTCTCCTGCGAGAGGCACACTTGTACCGGACGGGTCTGGCGGGTCGTGTTTGGCCGACGCCTTCTCCTGCGGGTGGCGCAGGCGAACAGGTTCGGAGCCGGGAGGCCGCCCTATGGATGTTGGGGATTGCGCATGGGCGGAACCGCCAGCACGCGGAAGAAGCCCATGGGCGACGGATGCGCCAAGATGGCCGGATCCAACTGATGCACCCAGTCATCCACAGGGAGGGCATAATCGCCGGTTTGCCTAGGCACAACCGTTTGGACGCTCCATACGTCGGCGCCTTCCGCGAAGTTCTGGAGGGACGGAGCAAATTCCACCCGGTAGGTCATGCCGGAAACCGCATGCCACACCACATCAAACAGTTGGACGAAGGGCGGTTCGCCCTTGTTGGCCGACGCCAGCGGATTGCTCACCACATCCGACTCCAAGGCAATCTCGAAGGCATAGGGCAGGGTCGGGTCCAGACCGTGGTCCACCTTGAATTTATCCGAGAAGTCATCCCCGGCCGTGGACCACAGATTCGGGTCGGAACCATGGGCCGCTTCTTCATCATCGCACAAGCCGTCCGCATCGGCATCCGGACACGGCTGGATGGCGCGCATCACCCGCGAAGGGAAGGAAACCACCACGGTCCGCCGGGCGCCGTCAATGTCGCTCAAATCAAACGGCTCGGAATCGGCGTAATAGGTTGACTCTCCCACCGTCGCCGCACTATAGGCCCGGACAAAATAACGAACGGCGCCCAAATCGGAAACGCCTGCGCTGAACGTGCCGGAGCCGGGCCGGATCACCCCGGCGCCCATCTGGAAACAGTCGATCAATGTGTTGATCGGGTTGGCGGCCCCATCCTCGCGAATGGGTTGAATGCCGGGCCCCACTTCCCGCAACTCCAACAGAGAACCATCGCCGACCACCTGCCCGGATGGTTCGTGCAGGGCCATCAAGGTGCCGACATGCACGGAATCCGCAAAATCGCTCGCCAAGAGCGCAGGCGGCGCGAGCAACCACGCCGCCAAGGCGAGAGGCGCATGTTTCCGGGCATGTCGATTCATCCATTTCATATTCGATCCTTCAACACGCCAGAGACTATACACCCGGTCCCACCCGGCCGCCAGTCCTCCTTCCCGGTTTTTCCGCCCGCCGAAAGCACCGGTGTTTTCCTGCGCCGCCGAAAGAGGCACAGTGCCGCGCCGCCCATCCCCACCAAGGCCAGTGTTCCCGGCTCGGGAATCACTTCGAAATAATTCTTGTTGGGTGCGCCCACATCATCCAGCACCCACGTCCAATGGTGGTGCGAAGGATCGGGACCAAACACATCGCTAATTCCCCAATAGCTCGCAAACGATTCCCCTTCCAAAAATTCCGTCGCGCCGAACACGCGGATGTATACGCTGTCGTAGGTATCCAGCAATTCGAATTCCTCGAACACATGATACCAATATCCCCCGGATTCGTTTTCCTCCTGTGTGGAAGGAATCTGCGTTTGATACACAATGTCGTGGCCTTCCGGCGTCGAGTTCGCCAGATAGCGTTCCGGATCGGCCGGATAGTGCTCTGAGCCATTGTCGTATGGCTCGGCGACCAGCGGGTCCCCAGTGTGATAGCCATACTGGTCAAAGTTGCTTCCCGCGTGCGTGGGGGAAGGTGGCTGAACGCCGAAGCCGGAAGTGTACGCCACCACTTGGATGATCGATCCCGGCTGCAGGTTGAAACTCGTCAAATCCGTCGGGCCGGTGGAGGTATATCCCCATCCGAAATCAATGGTCACCAGCATGGCCGAAGCCGAAAAAGAAAGCGCCAAGAAAAACGCCAGCGCCCAACCCAGACGCGTGCGACCCGGCCGGACAACCACAGACCGGCCCCGGAAGGATTTTGTTTTGAATTGCACTACCACGTTTTCACAAACCTTCGCCGATACTCCTACTTTCGTAGGATGCCGCATCTCCCCCCCATCTTGCAAGAGAGAAGAAGGAGATTTAACACACTTTTAACAGAAGGCATATCCCTCGTCCGTTCCCCCGAAAACCCGGCCTCCGTCCACGCCCCCCCTCTCTCCCGTTTTTCGTGAAAACAGAGGAAATTCCATCCTCGGTTCCGGCGGCCGCCCCGCCGCCGGATTAAAGAACCGAAGCTCTCATAAAACCTTGAAATTCGGGAGGGACGCCCCCATCACGCCACTGCACGGCCGGACGATTCAGAAGCCCCCCACCCTCCGCCGAGCGTTTTTCAGGTTTCGCGCTCGCCCCGGGCCACAATCACCTTCCCGGTACGGACCAGTTCCACAATCGTGAACTTGCGCAACAGCCCCACCATGGCATCCAGCTTGGGCGAGCTGCCGGTCGCCTCTAGCACCATCGCGCCTTCCGCCAGATCAACCGTTTTGGCATGGAAGTGGTCGGCAATCTGCAACACCTCGGCGCGCTGTTCCGCCATCACCGCCAGTTTCACCAACGCCAACTCACGCGAGACCACCTCTTCATCGGTGTGTTCGCGGCAGGCAATCACATCCACCAGCTTGGAGCACTGTTGAATCACCTGGGCCAAGCTGTCCTCCGCGCCCTTGACTGTGATGGTCATCCGGGAAAAATCTTCCGTCTTTCCCGGAGACACCACCAAGCTTTCAATGTTGAAGCCGCGCCGGGAAAACGTTTGGGCAATCCGGGCCAGAGCGCCCGGCTGGTTTGCCACGTAGACGCTCAAATTGTGGGTGGGCAATGGATTTTTCATGTTGCCTTTTCTCCTTCACGTCGGCAGGCGGCGGCGAGCGGAGCCTTTTTGGCCGGACGCCCCGGCCGGCGGCGTGGATGCTCCAGAATCATGTCCTCCAGCGGCCGTCCCGCCGGCACCATGGGATATACCTCTTCGTGCTTGATCACCTCGGCATTGATCAACGCCGGTCCCGGATGGGCCAACGCCTTTTTCAGCACTTTTTCAATGTCCGCCGGCCGCCGCAGGTTTTGCGCATAGATGCCGTAGGCGCCCGCCAGTTCGACAAAATCGGGATTGCCCTCCAAATCCACACCGCTGTAGCGCGCATCGTAGAACATGTCCTGCCACTGCCGGACCATCCCCAGATAATGGTTGTTCATGAGGATGATTTTGATCGGCAGCTTCTGGACCCCCACCGTCGCCAGCTCCGCCATGGTCATCTGAAAGCCGCCGTCGCCCACCACCGCCACCACCGTCTCGCCGGGGCGGCCGATCTGGGCGCCGATGGCGGAAGGCAGGCCGAAGCCCATCGTGCCGCCGCCGCCGGAGGTGATGAAGTGCCACGGCTTGTCGCAATGGAAAAACTGGGCGGCCCACATTTGGTGTTGCCCGACATCCGTCGTCATCACCGCCCGGCCACCGGTCAGGCGGTTGAGCACATCGATGATCCGCGGCGGCCTCAGGCCGCCCTGTTTGGGATATGTCATCGGCCATTTCTTCTTGTTGCGGTCCATTTCCTGCAGCCAAGCCGACGTATCGCCCTTCTTCACCAGCGGCAGCAGATCCCGCAGGACGGCCTTGGCATCCCCCTGGCAACTGATGTCGGCGCGGACGAATTTACCGAACTCCGCGCCGTCCACATCAATATGGATTTTCACGGCATTTCGGCAGAACTGCCGTGGATCGCCCAAGATGCGGTCATCCATGCGTGCGCCCACGGAAATCACGAGGTCGCAGCCCACCAGCGCCCGGTTGGCATAGGCCGTCCCGTGCATGCCCGGCATGCCCAGGCTCAACGGGTGCGACTCTGGAAACACACCTTTGCCCAGCAGCGTCGCCGTGACGGGTGAGCGCACCGTCTCCGCCAATTCCTTCACTTCCTCTTCCGCATGGGCCAATACCGCCCCATGCCCGGCCAAGATGACCGGCCGTCGGCTCCCCGCCAGGGCTTCGGCCATTCGGCGGAGGGTGTCGGCGGAATAGGCCTTCGCTTCCGGATGATAGCCCGGCAAATACATCTCGGCATCCAGATCGGCCGTGCACGCCTCCACCGCCACATCCTTGGGGATGTCGATCAGCACCGGCCCCGGCCGCCCCGAGGTGGCGATATGCACCGCCTCCTTCACAATCCGCGGGATATCATCCGCCCGCCGGACCAGATAGCTGTGCTTCACAATCGGCATGGTCAAGTTGAACACATCGGTTTCCTGAAACGCATCCTTGCCCAACATGTTGCGTGCGCTTTGGCCCGTAATCACCACCAGCGGCACCGAATCCATATAGGCCGTCATGATGCCCGTCACGGTGTTGGTCGCCCCCGGGCCGCTCGTCACCATCACCGCCGCCGGCTGCCCCGTCGCCCGGGCATAGCCGTCCGCCATATGCGTGGCCCCCTGTTCATGCCGGGCCAAGACGAAGCGCATGTGCTTGCGCAGTCTATACAAGGCGTCAAACAACGGAATCGCCGGTCCGCCGGGCAAGCCAAACATCACCCGAATTCCCGCCTTCTCCAGACTCAGGATCAAGGCATCCGCTCCATTCAGCTTCATCTCACTCATTGAATTTCCTATAAAAGTTGAACACAATATCTCAATTTTTAAGAAAAATGCAACATATATATTCAAATTTGAGCTTAATTTTTTCGTTTTCAACGAACAATTTTGTGAAATGCCATAAATTTGATGCAAATTCCTTCATTTTCAGACTTCAAAACGGAATTATTACTCCTATTTGCTCCAAACTCCATCATCCCCTTCCCCGTGAAAGAGGAAGGCAATTTCGGCATTGCATCCCCTCCGCCGCCTGTTGGATAATGTAAAAAGTATGACCATGCTAATCTATATCGTCTCGGCGGCGGCCGGGGGGTTCTTTTTGGGCCTTGCCCTCGCCGGCGTCGTGAGCGCCAAGCGGCTAGCAAAGGCCAGAAACGATGTCTTCCGGCTTCAGGCTCGGCTGGATGCCCTCGCCGATACCCGCCAGGAGCTCACCGACCGGTTCCAACTTCTCGCCTCCGAAATCCTCGACGTCCAATCGCAGAAATTCACCCTCCAGAACCGCGAAGCCCTTTCCCACCTGCTCTCTCCCCTCGGCGAAAAAATTACGGATTTCCGCCAACAGATCGAAGCCGTCCACCGCGCCGATGTGGCACAGCGTAGCGCCCTCAAGCAACAGGTGGAGATGCTCGCCAACCAAAGCGCCCAGGTGGGCACCAAAGCCGACCGCCTGGCCGACGCCCTCAAAGGCGACAACAAAATGCTGGGCAACTGGGGCGAGCTCTCGCTCCAGCGCCTGCTGGAAGCCGCCGGACTCCAGAACGGGCGCGACTACAGCCTCCAAGTCTCCCTCCAGGACTCCGATGGCCGCCGCCAGCAGCCCGACGCCGTTGTGTATCTGCCCGAAGAGCGTTGCATCATCGTCGATTCCAAAATGTCCCTGAAAGCCTATATGGAATATACCCACGCGGAGCATCCGGACAAGCGGGAGAACGCCCTACGGCGGCACATCGAAGCCGTGGAGGCCCATGTGAAAGGCCTGGCCAAAAAGAACTACCACGACCTCCCCGACATGCAGAACCACACCCCCGATTTCGTCCTGATGTTCGTGCCCAGCGAACCCGCCCTCTCCCTGGCCGTTTCCAACAAGCCCGGCCTGCTGGAAGACGCCGCTCGCGCCAACATCATTCTGACCGGCCCCGGCGGCCTACTTTCCGCCCTGCGCCTGAGCGCCCTGCTCTGGCGGCAGGCCAACCAGAACAGTGCCATCAGCGAAATCTTCACCTCCGTCCGGAAAATCTATGACAAATACGCCGGTTTCAGCGAAGATATGCAACGCATCGACGAGCATTTGCGGAAGGCCTGCGACGCCTATGCCGACGCCTACAAAAAACTTGCCACCGGAGACGGAAATTTAGTACGCCAAATGGAAAAATTCCGTCAGGAGAATTTCATCAAGCCGCGCAAACTGCCACCCAAACCCTATCAGGCCCCGGACGATGCCCCCGGGCCGGGAGAATAACACCCGATGAACACCCCCGCCATCCTCCGAGCCCGCTTCCGCCTCCTGCTTTTGCTCTCGACCCTTCTGCTCTCGGCGGGCTGCGAGCGAAAACCCTTCATGAACATCGCGCAATCCACAGAGTCCCCCCCACCGCCAGCCGCCATCGACAACTTCACCATGCACAACCTGCTCTCCGATTTTCCGGCGCAGATCCGTTCCGCCGACTATGCTGGCCGCGTTCAACTGATCCTGTTCTTCTTGGCCGACGATCCTTCCTTTGCCGCCACCCTTCCAGACTGGAACCGCCTCCAGCAGGACCTTCAGGAACGCGGCTTCACCCTGCTGGGCGTCGTGGCCGACCTCCGAGCGGCGGATGTTGTGCATCCATTGGTCTCCGCTCTCCAGCCCGAACCTCTTTTTCCCATCGGCCAGATGGACAGCGCCATCCTCGTCGCCTTCGGCGGCCCGCAAACCCTGCACGCCGTCCCCACCGCCTTCCTGCTGAATGAAGAAGGCCGACTGGAGCGCATCTATTCCGGCCATGAACCCATGGAAGACATCCGGGAAGACATCGACGCCCTCCTCCAGCACCAACCCCTTCCCGACCGCTCGCCCCAAACCGTGCTGCCGGAAGACAATGCCGCATGAAACGCCCCCCGGCAGGCAACGCCCGCCCAGGGGGACCGCGGTTTTTCCACCCGCTGGAAACTTTTTTTCCAATGAGTGGAAAAAAGAGGAATAAATTTTCCAATGTATGGAAAAACCGTGCGCGCCGCGCCGCGTTATGGGGCGCTGTTCTCATCGGTCCGCTGGCCGCCGCTGTTTCCGCCTCGCCCATTGAAGTCACCGCCGCCCGGCAGGACGAGGAAGGCCCCCCCTCCCTCCGCATTTCCTTCGATTTCCCGGCGCGACATTTCGTCTATGCCGGTTTTTCCGTGGCGGATGGAAAAGAACGCCCGCTGACGCCGCTCCACGTGCCCGAACCCGACCGGCATGCGCCCATGGACCTGGCCGCCTCCTATACGACGCCCTTCTGCGCATGGTATACGTTGCCGGAAGATGGCATCGCCGTGGTCTCCTTCCAGGGATGCTCCGATTCGATGTGCTTTCTGCCGGAATCCAAGCGCTTCCGAGTGGAAGGGCCGACGGCAACGCAAACGGCGCAGGAGGAACAACCGGAGCGGACGGCGGCGGCGGACTCTTGGCAGGACCGGCTGGCGCGGCGGGGCGCGCAGCGCCTCCTCTCCGGCTATGCCGATGCCGACGACTTCCTGCGTTTTCTGCATGACGCCCCGGAGCCCCTCCGGACGCCGTCGGCCTGGCGGCAGTTTCTGGACGACCCCACCGCCTTCCAACGGCAGCACGGCCTTGGCCTGAGCCTTCTGCTGACGTTCCTCGGCGGTTTTCTATTGAATTTGACGCCCTGCGTCCTGCCGATGATTCCCGTGAATCTCCTCCTCATCGGCGCGGGTGCCTCCTCCCAACGCTCCCGCGCCTCCCGGGTGGCCGCCGGGAGCGTGTACGGCCTAGGCATGGCGCTGGCCTACGGCGCGCTCGGCTTGGTGGTTGTGCTCTCCGGGACCGTCTTCGGCGCTTTGAACGCCTCGCCCTGGTTCAACGCCGCCATCGCCCTGCTTTTTGCGGGCCTGGCCTTGGCCATGTTCGATGTGTGGCAGCTCGATT
>JAISGX010000044.1 GCA_031262805.1 Verrucomicrobiota bacterium
CGCATGGATTCAAAAAGACAAACAGTCGTTGCGGCGGCTCCGGTGGCTCGGGGCTTTTTGGGGGATGAACTGGGTGTTGGTGTTGGCGGCGTATGATGCGGCAATGGGACGGTTCAATGCAAAATGGCATTCTGTTTCCACGTCGGATTTCTAGCTTGCTCCAGCCCTGTTTTTCTCTTATATTCGAACGCTAGCAACTGGGACGGGAATCCACCTGTCGTGATCGCGAGGGATAGCAGTATGAAGTCGGTACAATGGATGATGTGGATTGTGGTATGCACACTATTTGGTGCGGGGAGCGCCTCTGCCACGACGTATTACATCAACGATGCATATGATCCCGTTCTGGACGTTTACACAACGGTAGCGGGTAATGACGCCAATGCCGGTACATCGCCGAATGCCCCCATGGCCACTTTTGACTCGTTGTTCCAGGCCCATGCTCTTCAACCGGGTGACACGGTCTATATTGACACCGGCACCTATGGTGCGTTGACTCTTCCGGCCCGCCTGTCCGGCACCAAGGAGAATTCAATCGGATTTCATGGGAGTACAAATGGGACGTTTCTGCAGGGTGGCTCCAACGTCCGGCTTTTGCGGTTGGCCCAAAACAACTATTTGCGTTTCATCCAGTTACGCCTCCATGGGGGATCGCAGGGCATTTCGATGAGTGATGCCGTTGGGTGCGAATTCGAATGGGTGTGGAGCGTGGGGGCCAGTCAATACGGCATCAACTTGGATGGCAGGTCGGTCAGCAATTCATTCCGACATTGTGTCAGCATGATGGAGCGGGGGGATGCCGCTGTTCGGACCTACGGCACGGCTTTGAGGGATAACTATTTGGAATTTTCATTGATTAAGGCGCCCGCCAATACCCGTTTATTTTCACTCCGGCCGAATGATTTCAGCAATTTTGTCGGCTGCGTGGTATGGGGTGGCGGTCAAATGTTTTACGGCAATGAATTTATTCCCCGCCAAATGGAAAATTGTGTTTTTTGGGATGCCCAGTTCCAATGGCCTTCCACTTTGAGCGAGTTGCAGGATACACAGGAGGCATGGCGGCACAACACCTGGGCACAGCCCCTGTTTGCTGATGAGGCGGGATTGGATTTTCACCTGCTGAGCCCTGCTGGATATCTGTCCAACGGGGTATGGGTGACGAATAGTGCCCTTCCCTATAGTCCGGGAATTGATTTTGGCCCGGCTGGTCGGCCCACCGGTGACGAGCCGGCGCCCAACGGAGGCCGTCTGAATGTCGGGCTGTATACCGGTACCGAGCAGGCGAGCAAGAGTGGAACCAGCCCATGGCTGTTCGCGTTGACGCATAATGACGGCGGCACTCTTGTCCAACAGGGCCGCTTGGAATGGGTGGCCGGCAATTTCCCGACAGGCGGCACCGTGCATATCCAGGTCAGTACAAATCGTGGCTTGGTATGGCAAGCCGTTGCCACCGATCTCCCTGCTTCCGCAGAGTTCTATACATGGACGCCGACGGTTGCCTTTGAGCATCCCGCCGTGTTGTGGCGTGTCGTGAGTGCAACCGATGCTTCGGTGGCCTCCACCAATGCCAAACCATTCGGTGTTCGGACATCCTCTTCCACCGGTTTTTCCTACTACGTCAACGATGGCAGTCTGGCGCGGGACGTATATTGTCGGGCCATCGGAAACGACACCAATGATGGTCTCACTCCCGACGCTCCCAAACAGAGCCTGGAAGCCGTCTTGGGCGCCTATCAACTGAAGGGGGGCGATACGGTTTATATCGATACGGGATCTTATCTGGCATCCTCCACGCCCAGTGTATTTGGGTTTGAAGCCGAGGTGTCCGACCAATTCATTTCCTTCTTGGGCAGCACGAACGGAACCGTTTTGAATCGGGGGAATGCTTCGACGAATGTGTTGACGTTGAGCTTTGTCAACAAAGTGGTGCTGGAGAATCTGACATTCACGGGGGGGAACTACGGGTTATATTGTTCTGACTCCACCAACGTAATAGGGCGAAATCTGGTTTTTACGGGCAATCGCACAGGTGTTGGTGTGTTGGGGCGTTCGTCTTCCGTCCGGTTTGAGAACTGCATTGCCGAGGAAAACGGCCATGGTTTTCAGACATCACCGACCTCCACCTTTCAGGAATCCAATGAATGGACGCGTGGCATTTTCTGGAACAATGCCACTGGCATTACACTGAATGCCACTTCGAGTAGCTTGCGTGTGTCGAGCAGTATTTTGGGAGGAGACGGTCCTTCGGGGACCTTGTTCAGCCGTCAGGTTCCCGTAGGGGATTATAATGTGGTTTGGGCCGGCACAATCGGTGGCGGACATCCCACTTTCACGGAGCTCCAGAATGTGGAAGGTTGGACCAATAGCCTATATGGGGATCCACTTTTTGTAGCTCCCGAGACAGGGGATTATCATCTTCAAAGTACAGTCGGTCGGTATGATTCGACCACAGGCGAATTTGTGCAGGATGAAGCGCATTCTCCGGCGATTGATATTGGAGACCTCACCAGCATGTTGTATACGAATGAGCCCGCCCCGAACGGTAGCCGCCTGAATGCAGGCATTTATGGCGGGACGGGAGAGGCAAGTAAATCCAGAACAGATCCTTGGCTTCAAGTCATGAATTATCTGGATGGAGGCACATTGGATGTGGCGGCCGGCGGGTGGTTGCGGTGGACCGCCGGAAATCTCCCGGCGGAAAGCCGGGTGGCGATCTGGTTGTCGAGAGATGGAGGGAGGACATGGGAAGCGCAGCCGCTTGCAGAAGTGGATGCCGCAGTCGGTGCTTTCTTTTATCAAAACGCGTCTTCGGATGATCCGTCCTCTTTGTATGCCCGCTGGAAAATCACCTTAGTGGAGGATCCCGACGTCGTCAGCGCCTCGGAGGTCAATTTCATTTATAAGAACGGATCCTATCATTTCTATATCAATGATGCGTACGATCCGGAGGCGGATGTATATACAACGGCCGCGGGAAATGACCAGAATCTGGGGGTTAGCCCGGCTGCGCCCATGGCGACACTGACCAATTTGTTGGCGACATATCAACTGGGTCCTGGGGACCGGATATATATTGATACGGGGACCTATGCCATTCCCGTAGCGGCCCGTTTGTCCGCTTCCCATTCCGGCTCGATTACAAATCCTGTTCAGATTTTGGGCAGCACCAACCGGGTTGCCGGAGGAACGGTGTTTGGCCGACCTTCGGGGACGGTCCCCGCCTTGGGCTTTTCTTTTCAAAGTGGAAGCTCCAACATCCTGCTGAAGGATATCGTTTTGACTAATGTTCAAACTGGCATCATGATTACCAATGCGCTCCACATTACCTTGGACGGTGTGGAAGTTCGTGGTGCACGCCAATACGCCTTTGACTTGCGGGGAAATGCTCGGGAGATCCAAGTATTTCGAAGTGTGGTGAACGGGGGCATGGTGGGCTTCTATCTGCACCAAATCACCAACGTTGTCATCCAGCACAGTGTGGTATTCAATGCGATGACTTCCGTATGGGTTGGGACACAAGCCGGTTTTACGCTGGCTAATTCCATCCTCTCGTCGGAGGCCGGCGGAGGCACATTGTTTTCGTTGGAGGCCATAACGTTCCGTTCCGACTACAATGGTATCCATGCCGGAGAGAATACACGTGTGGCCCACCACCGCACAACAGGGGAAACGGCGGACAATCTGAAGGCATGGAACAGTCTGTCCCAAGGAGAGGATGAACACAGTGTGCCCGGGAATCCTGAAATGGCGGATCCAGGCAGATTTGATTACCATCTGAAGACCGAACAAACCCTTGGGCGATATGTTTCGGGGAAGCAATGGACCTCGGATCCGCTTTCCTCTCCGTTGCTGGAAGCCGGCCGAACGGAAAACACCTTGTCTGGAGGCCCCTGCATCAACATCGGCCGCTACGGCGGCACTGCTGAGGAAAGCAGGGCATTGGAAACTCCTTGGCTACGGGCGGTCTCCTTGGCCGATGCCGGATCGGTTCAGAATGGAGTTGTCCCCCTGCGATGGATTGCAGGAGGGGGACTGTCCAATGAACTGGTTCGGGTGGATGTCTCGTTGGATGGTGGACAGACATGGCCGGTGTCCGTGGCAACCGTTCCCGCAACCAATGGCGTGGTGGAATGGACTGTAGCCGGCGTGCAGGACACGCCGGCTGCCGTGTGGCGCGTGATGTGTGTGGCTCGAACCAACATTCAATCGAAGACGGAAACTTTTTTTGCCATTCGGAATAAGCCGTTGAAAGTGTATGTGGCGACATCGGACACCAATGAAACGGTGTATGTCAGCGCGCCGGGGCGGACAAACAATTGGATGGCGACATCCAACCGGCCATTGAGTTCGCTCCGGACGGCTCTGGAACGGTATGATTTGGAAGGGGGAGATCAAATCTTTGTGGATTCAGGGGTATACGAGGAAAGCCAGCCGATTGTGTTGGGCCTGAAAAACTCTGGCACCTCCAATAATCCTGTCCGAATCAGCGGGAATTTCATTTGGCCGTATCAGGCTTCCATCCTGAAGCAAACCTACCGCTCGATCGGGACTTACGGCATGCAGATCGCCCATGCCCAGCATGTGGTGTTCGATTCGCTGGTCTTGTCGAACGCGTGGACGCTCCTTTCCATTCAAGACAGTGCGGAAATCACCTTGAGCCGGATGCGTCTTAGCGATGCGGTGACCAATGTGGTCTATGCAGACCAAAATGCTCGCTTGACGCTACAGAACAGTATCGTGGAGCGAAGCCTGTCCTCTGGGCTTCATGCCTATACTGGTTCGGTGGTGCGCGTATATAATTCCCTGCTGCGGGACAACATGCGTTACAACATCCACCTGCAGGGTGGCCGCGTGGATGTTCGAAACAGCATTTTGGAGGCTAGTGGAAGCCAACGGTATGTGTACTATCGGAATAGCACCGTTTCACGCCTAGAGTCGGATTACAACAACATCCGGGTATCCAACGGCGCCAATGTGGCGGGAGGCTTTGGTGAAGGCATTGCACGTTTCCTGATCGACTGGCAGGCGGCATCATCTTGGTCCAACGACATGAGCAGTTTCGGATATGCCGCAGATTACGCCGATGAGGGAGCGTATGATTTCCATCTGAAAAGTGAATTTGGGCGCTATTCCTCGGGGCAACATGCATTTGTCATGGATGAAACCACATCCCGTTTGATTGACTTGGGGGATCGGTCTTTTGCGTATGACGTGGAAACAAACCCTAATGGCGGACGCATCAATGTGGGATTGTATGGAAACACGCTAGAGGCCAGTCGTAGCTCGGCAAATGGACAAACCCTGATTCCATTGACCTTGTCGGATGGCGGGACGATTCGAGGAGAAGCCAAGCTTTATTGGTCATACGGAAATGGTATTCCGGCCAATGCCTTGGTGGATGTTCAGGTTTCCTATGACGGCGGCGCCACGTGGACCAACATCGTGCGCAACATCTATGCAGATACGGGGGGGAGCGGTCTGATCTGGGATACTACCAGCATTCCCAGCACAGCCATGGGCATGTGGCGTGTTATCCTAGCCGGGAATACAAATATCATTGGCCAGACGGAAACTTTGTTCGCCGTCAAGAATGAACCGGTGAGCTATTACGTGAACGATTCATCGACGGATGGGGATGTGTATTGCCACACTGCCGGAAGTCCAACGCATACAGGATTATCGCCCGATTCCCCGTTGAATTCGTTGGAGACCCTTTTGGGACGCTATAAGGTGGAGCATGGGGATACGGTGTATGTGGATACGGGCATTTATCCTCGAAGCTCCCCGCTGGTTCTTCATATCCCATCCTATAACGCGACCAACATGCTGATCATTCAAGGAAGCACCAACGAGGCGGCTGGCGGTAGCATTTTTACCAATTCCAGCGGTACCGTCCTAGAATTGTATGATTCCAGAAATGTAGAATTGCGCAATGTGAATCTGCATGGCGGGAGTACCGGTTTGCTGTTGAGCCAATCCTCCTCAAATCAGTTTTATCATGTCCGGTCCATTGGCGCCCAGGTGAACGCCTTTTCCCTCTCTACCTTGTCCGACCAGAATCATTTCATCCAGTGCGCCGCACTGAATTTTTCTCGGACCGGGTTTTACTCCGCCAGCTCGATGGCCAACCCGCGAATCTACACAACCAATTACTGGGAAGGTGGCGTGATGTCCTCTTCTTTTGCGACCTCCAACGGCACGGCGGTCTCTACGGGCATGCATGTCAATGTCAAATCCGGTCGGATGTATGTCAGCAATAGCGTATTTGTGGTCAATGGCCCTGCGCACGATATTTATGATGTGGCGGAGGGGACGATCCAGGGGGATTACAACTGTTATGACCTGCCTTACCGGCAGTCCCTCTTGGCTCGGATTTCCCTAGACACGATTTTTGGAGTGAATCTCGTCAGCATGCGGGATGTGGCTCATTGGAGTGAACGGACGGGAAATGACGTCAATTCCTACGCCTTGGATCCCCTATTTGCCGATTTGGCTTCTGGAGATTTGCATCTTCTCAGCACAGCGGGACGATTTGATCCACGGACCCAGTCTTTTGTGTCTGATGCGCAGACCTCCCCCCTTGTGGACGCCGCACCCCCCGGTATGGCGTGGGAAGAGGAAACCGTGCCGAATGGTGCGCGGGCAAATCTGGGCACATATGGTAATCATGCCGAAGCCAGCCGGACTCCCACCAATGCCGCATTTGTGTTAAAGACATTGAACCGTGGTGGCTCCGTTTCCGGAACAACCGTGCTCCGGTGGAATGTCCGGGGGGCCGCAACCAGTCGGACCTATCGAGCAAATCTTGCATTGTCGACCAACAGCGGAAACTCATGGCTGACGATCGCCGCCGGGATCACGGCCGCAGATGGGGAGTATGAGTGGAATACTGCTGCCGCCCCTTCTGGCGTGAATATGCGCTGGCGCATTCAAAGCCAGACGCAGGCGGATGTGCAGACTGTCTCGGAAATGGACTTCGTCATACGCAATGCCCCCTTCCGCTATTATGTGAACGACAGTTCCATGGAAGGAGATGTCTATTGCACGGTGATCGGGGCCAGCACAAACAGTGGCATTCGTCCGGACCAGCCGCTTCCCTCATTGGAGGATGTAGTGGAGCGCTACCGCCTGCAGGGTGGAGATGTGGTGTATATGGATGCCGGTGTGTATAGCAACATCCGACCTGTTTCCCTGACGTTCGAACATAGCGGGACGAAGGAGAATCCAGTGGTGATTCAAGGTAGCACCAATCCAGTCCATCGCACCCAGTGGATTCATGCTGGGTTGCACTTGTCCAATGTTCGTGGGATGAACGTGCGCGACATCCACTTCCACACCCCGTCTGCCGCGGCCAATGTGGTTGAGCTCAGGAATGTGGAGGATGTCCTACTGATGGGTATTGATGTCTGGGGGAGCCGCTATAGCGGAATTCATGTGGAAGCGGCGTCCAACACTGTTATTCGTAACTTCTCGGTTGCTTTGGCGGCAACCAACGGGGTGGCCAGTCTGGGTTCCTTTAATACCTCGCTGGAATCTGGGGTGGTGTTATCCAATGCGGTTCAGGTCCTGGTGAGAAACCAACTGGTGAGTGGTTATAATACAAATCGCACGGTTTCATATGTCACGGTCACCAATTGTTCCTTCATGGCATCGGGTTTCCGACGGCCGATTTATGAACTGCGTGGCAATTTATATGCGGACTACAACAACTACCATTTGGAGAACAACGCCCTAGTCGCCGTCTCGTATCTGTCCGATTTCGTCAGAGAATACAACTCCGTCGGTAATTGGTCGCAGGGAATGCAGCAGGATACCCACAGCCTGTCCTATAATCCGGATTTTGTGGATGCGGCGGCGGGCAATTTTCATCTGAAAAGCGCGGCTGGGAATTTTGATCCTCAGTGGGGGCACTTTGTTTCCAATGAGACATCCACTACCTCGGCATTGATTGATGCCGGTGCGCCGATGTTCCCGTTTGACCAAGAACCAGCGGACAACGGCGGACGAATCAACATCGGGCGGTATGGGAATACCGCTGAGGCGTCCAAAACACCCACCAACGGTTCCATAACGCTCATCAGTTTCAACGATGGTGGAAAAGCAAGCGGAACCAACATATGGGTCTCTTGGGTGGCCCGTGGAAGTGCTTGGAGTGGAACCGTGACCATTTCCTATTCCCCGGATGGAGGAACCACATGGGTTCAGTTGGCAACAGGCATTCCGGCTTCCGGCGGCAGGTGGGAATGGGATACCACCCTTGTGGCTCAGACGGTTCAAGGGAAACTGAAGGTGGAAGCCAGTGATGGTAGCGCCACGATCAGCGAAGGTGTGTTTTCTGTCCGCAACGCACCATTTCGATTCTATATCAATGATACATCCATCGAAGGAGATATGTATTGCCGTGTTGCAGGAAATAATTCCTTCACGGGATTATCGCCGGACCAGCCCATGGCGGATCTAAATGCCCTGCTTGCGAAGTATGATCTGGAAGGCGGCGACACGGTTTTTATCGACACTGGTGTATATGTTGGCGTAGAGCCCTGGCGTATTACGCAAGCCGCCTCCGCCGGCGAGATTTTCGGGGAGCCGGTTGTTTTTCAGGGGGCCGTCAATAGAATGCCAGGCGGGACGGTGGTGGATGGGCGGAACCGTCAAGTCGGGATTCAAATGGAATATGCCGTGGGCGTGACTCTTCGAAACATCACGGTTTCGAATACCATGGGCAGCGCCGTTCTTGTGAACCAGTCCCATGGTGTGAATCTGGAATGGATGACGGCTCGGTTGGGGCATACGGGGTTCACTTCGGTCGGCGGTAGCCATTTGAGGATTTCGAATTCGCAGGTCATCAATTCAGAGCGGGGCGTTAGCATTGAATCATGGGATGCTGCCACAAACACCGTTTTTCCTGTACTGGCCAACATGGTGGTCTGGCGGGCGACAGATACGGCGATTTCCATTAGTGGAAACAACAAAGCCACCATACAAAACAGCATCCTGTCGGTTTCCCCCGGAAAATATGTATATACACTGACGGAGGCCGACAGTTTGACGGCGGACTATAACTCCATTTGGCTTCCGGATGGCGGTCGGGTGTATAAAAAGATTCTTCAACCCGTGCCGGTGATTTATGAAACCGTAGGGGCGTGGGCGGCGGCATCCGGGCAGGACGTACATTCTTATGACGGCAACCCGCTTTTGATGGATTCCGAGCGGTATGATTTCCATTTGTTGAGCCAGGCTGGTAGGCATCTTCCTGATGGTGGCTGGGTTGAAGATGCGGTTTCTTCTCCGTTGATTGATGCGGGCGCTCCAGCCTCCGGCGGGTGGGAGGAAGAGGCGTCTCCTAATGGCGGCCGTGTGAATATCGGTTTGTATGGTGGTTCCCCTTGGGCGTCCAAATCACCCACCAATACGGCGCTTCGTTTGCTCACGTTGAATCGCGGCGGCGTGGCGTCCGGCCAGATCCAACTCAATTGGCTGGCGATTGGAATGGCAAAAGAGCATACGGTTCGTGTAGAAATTTCGACCGACGACGGGCGGACGTGGTCCGTTGTGGAAACAAACGTCCCCGCTTCGCTGGAAGGGTTTGAATGGAACAGTACCCGTCTTCCCGTTTCTTCGCCGGTTTCTCGCTGGCGGATTACCGATGAAATAGAGCCCAGCATTGTGGCCATGAGCGAGCAACCCTTTGTTCTGCATAATGCCGCCATCCTGTATTATGTGAATGATGATGAGACCGCGCATGACATGTATTGTTTCGCTCCGGGCAGTAGCGCAAACGATGGCCTTTCGCCCTCTACTCCCAAACGGTGGATTTCCGAAATCATCGATACGTACAATCTGGAGCCCGGCGATATCGTCTATGTGGATACAGGCATGTATCAAACGGATATCTCCACGGCTATCGGCGATTTGGACAGCGGAGAGGCGACCTTTGATGCGGGCCGCATGGTGACGATCGTGGGTAGTACGAATAGTGCGGCGGGGGGAACTCGATATATTCTCTCCGACCCTGCGCGCTCCGGCTTCATTTTGACGAATGCCTACGGCATCCATCTGAAGAATATGACCGTCATGGGGGCGAATAGGGGGCTGGAACTTGTCGAGAGCTATTATAATCACGCGGAAGGGCTGGTTTTTCAAGAGGGTGAAGACGGTGTTCATTCCCGCACATCCTCAGAACTCATGCTCTCTCATTCGGTTATGTCCGGAAATCGGAATGCCGGTGTGAATTTCTTTAATGAAGGCAATCTGTTTATCAACTCCAGTGTGATGTGGTCTAATCGATTGGGCGTGTTCATGAATGCGGGATACGCCTATATCAGTAATTCGATTGTAGCGGCCGTGACATCCAATTCCTTTGGTTATTACCTCCGGGCGGATCGGCCGAAAACGGATATTTTTGGCGATTATAATAACCTTTTCGTCAAAAAAATCGCTGCGGTTGCAGGTTACCAGTCTGGGGACGGTCTCGGGGCCCGGACATCCGTATATGCTTCCGTTTCTTCGTGGACGGCCATGAGTGGTGAGGATGGGCATTCGCTGGCGCATGATCCTCTCCTAGCGGATCCCGGGAGGGGCGATTTCCACTTGAGGAGCCCAAGCGGTCGCTACTCACCGGCGTTGGGGGCCTGGGTGGTGGGCGACACGGCGACTTCGCCGCTGATTGATGCGGGTGATCCAGCTTCCATGGAAGCGATGAAAGAGCCCTCTCCCAACGGTCGCCGTTTGAATATCGGCTTATACGGAGGAACGCCCGAAGCGAGCAAAACATCCAGCCGTGGCTGGGTGACACTCCTCTCTTTGAATGACGGTGGTTCCGCCAGCGGGGAGATTGAACTAAAATGGACCGTGGGTGGAATTGCCACCAATTACTCCGTTTGCATCCAGTATTCCCCGGATGACGGCATTACATGGCAGGATATTATTTGCGGCGTCCCCGCGACACAGGGGAGTTATCTCTGGGACAGCGCGGCCTATGGCCGTTCCGCCTTGGGAAGGTGGAGGGTGCAGTGCGATGACATCACCATCAATGCCGTTAGTCAGGAACCCTTTGTTCTGCGCAATGGTGGTTCCATTTATTACTATGTCAATGACGCATCAGTTATCAACAGCGTCTATTGTACGGCTCCCGGCAATGACATGAATGATGGCTTGACACCTGCCACGCCCAAAGCCAGCCTGCAGGCCATTTTAGATGGATATGAATTAGCCCCGGAAGATGTCGTTCTCGTGGATGCCGGCACTTATATTTCATCGCTACCGATCCAGATCACCCCGGCGGATTCAGGTTGGAGTAATTTATATGTGACCATTCAGGGCAGCACCAATCCTGCGGCTCCGACCATTTTCGAAGGTACCGCCCGAACGCTGCATCCAGCCGTTTTTCATCTCAACTATGCGGAAAATATCCGCTTCAAAGATATGGTGATTCGAAAGGCCTTGATTGGGGTGGAGGCAACCTTTGCACTCGGCTGCACATTTGAAAATGTGCGGATTGAGGGGAATAATTCCTTTGGGATGAACCTGTATCTAAGCTCGGATTTTCAGCTGAAAAACACGATCTTTCGCGACAACATCAGCCGGACCGGTGGGGTGGCGATTGCCATGTCGCAGAGCCACATCCAGGTGGAAAATAGCGTGTTGTGGGATAGTCCAACGGCCGTCATTTTGGCGCAGGATTCACGGATTGGAGTCTCCAACAGCGTGTTGAGCGCATCCGGAGTTTCCGGCCGCATCTATACGTATGATCTTTCGGCAAATAGCAGGACGTTTATTGGGGACTTCAACAATTATTACCGGCAGAACAATGCCTTGTTGGCGGAGCAGAAGATGGAGACCGGTGGAAGCGATTTCTATAATAACCTGCCGTCGTGGACCTCGCTTCACGGAGGAGACCGGCATAGTTCCGTTCAAGACCCCTTGTTTGCGGATCCAGTCTCGGGTGATTTCCATTTGCGCAGCGAGGCTGGTCGGTATGTGGGCGGCGTATGGACCAATGATGTAAATACATCTCCCTTGCTTGATGCAGGAGCGTTTGATACGTCGTATGAGCTTGAGCCAGCGCCTCGCGGCATTGCCGTAAACATCGGTGCGTACGGCAATACACCGCAAGCATCCAAATCCAAAACCAATGAATGGGTGAATGTGATCTCCCCCAATGAGGCCACGACAGTGTCCGAAGCTCTGTTGTTGTATTGGACCTATGGGGGACTGAATCGAACGACGCCGGTGGAACTCCAATACACTACGGATTATGGATGGAACTGGACCACCATCGCACGGGATATCCCGGTGGGAAGCCGCGAATACGAGTGGGATGTGCGTAGCCTGCCGCTCACATTGGCCCTCAATTGGCGGGTACGGCTTCAAAACAACACCAATGTGGTTTCCGCCTCAACCAATTCCATGGCTATTAAGACTCGGAACTATGATTATTATGTGAATGACGATTCCCTGGCGGGCGATGTCTATTGTACAGCGCCCGGCCAGCCATGGAACCAGGGAGTGGGGCTGGCTCCAACCAATCCTCTGAACAGCCTATCCGAGCTGTTGGTACATTACCCGGTTGGGGCGGGGGACCGCATTTTTATCGATACGGGCACCTATCTTTTGTCCGCATCCACAACCAACGCCTTGACCGATCAGCATATGGGATATGAAGGAATGCCGCTCCAGCTCATCGGCAGTACCAACTGGGCGGCAGGGGGCGCTTTGTTTGAAGGTCGTGGGGTGTTGGATAATGGACTCGTGTTGCAGAACACGCGTCATGTGCATATATCCAATTTGCGGTTCACCAGCATGAACAATGGGGTTTTATTGGAGAACACGGATGAAATTGTTCTGAGCAACATCGAAGCCTTTGCCAATCAGGCCCATGGGATTTCCGTGATTTCCAGCGGCGCGCTCTTCGTTGAGAACAGCCTCCTTTGGGAAAATGGCGGATATGGATATCGCTCGGTCGCCCATAAAGGCCGACAGGAGATCGTTCAAACGACCATTTGGGATAATGGCCAGGGGGCCGTGTATAACGAGATAAATATGCTGGAGGTATCGAACAGCATCCTCGGCACTCACAACGCTCGTGCCGTGTATACCGAAGCTGGTACCGGCCGCATCCAGGGCAATTATAATCTCTATACGATTGGAGATGAGGCGCTTTTGGCTACCAATGCATATTTAAGGGTTGGCTATGGCGACTTGCGCCAGTGGCAGGAAGCTGGCCGGGATGGACAGAGCTGGATCGGGGAGCCCCTTTTTGTGGATGCCGCTGCCGGAGACTTCCATTTGAAGAGCCGGGCCGGATATAAGAAAAACGGAGAATGGCGGACGGCCGGGGAAACCTCCTGGGCTATTGATGCGGGCGATCCGTTACGGGCGGCATATACCAATGAGCCAGCTCCCCACGGCGGGCGGGTGAACTTGGGGCGATCTGGGGGGACATCTGAGGCCTCCAAATCGGATGCCAGTATGGCTGAATTGTTGGCTGTCAGCCTGCGGGATGGCGGAGTGGCTCCAGATGGCCAGGAATTGTACTGGCTTGCGCGGGGATTGAATCCAACCAATACCGTGTGTCTTGAATACTCCTCCAACAACGGCGAAACCTGGGCATCCATCGAGTGCGGCCGGCGGATCGGAGAAACTCCTTATACTTGGTTCAGTTCTGGTAGCCCATCTCCCCAGGCCTTATGGCGGGTGGTTTTGGCGGGAGACGAGAGCGTGAAGGATGAAAGTCTTGTTCCATTCATTTATCGCCCGACCCCGTTGAAATATTATGTTAATGATGCCAGTCGGGAGCGAGATGTCTATACAGGCGCCATCGGCTTGCCGACCAATCTGGGATATGAATCCAACAGTCCTCTGGATTCCGTTCAAGCTGTATTTGAACGGTATCAACTGTTGGGAGGAGATACGGTGTACATTGATACCGGCACCTATGAACTCACTAATTCCATTTTTCTCTCCGCCCTAACCAGCGGCGACGCTACGAACCGGATTCGGGTGGTGGGCAGTCATCGGCATGAAACGTGGTTCCAAGCGCATGAAGAGATGCGTGAACCGGCCGTGGTTGTTTACGGCGCCTCTCATGTGGAGCTGGAATTCCTCCATCTTCAAGGCTTCACCAATGGGGTCGCGATTCTGGAGCGCTCCTCCCATACCTATCTGGACCAGATGGATGTGTTGGACTCTTGGGGCCCCGGCATCCGTGTGGATCAAAGCTGGGACATCCATTTTGAAAATGTGGTGATTCGAAACGGTAGCACTAATGGAATCGTGCTGGACAGTGGAAGCCGACTGGGGATGCAAGGGTGTGTGATGTGGTCGAACAGGGCCTCTGCCGTTTACATTGGAACTGGCAGCACGGTGGAAATGTCCAACTCCGTGGTGGAAGCATCCGGCTTCGGTAATTATTGCTATGAATCGCCCACCAATGTGGTTCTGCGTGCGGACTACAACAATCTGTTCCTTCGCCATTCGGCGCAAATTGCTTCCATCAATAGAACGCAGTATGACCGTTTGCCGCAGTGGGTTCAGGCGATGAAGCAGGATCGAAACTCGTTGGGAGCCGATCCTCTCTTCCATGATCCGGCAAATGGTGATTTCCATCCGCGCAGCGTGGCGGGGCGTTATCAGACCGACATGGGTTGGGTGCAGGATATATCCGAACCAGGAATCCCGAACTATTCCCCACTGATTGACATGGGCGCTCCCCAAGAGGCATGGACCAATGAACCCGCACCGAATGGCGGGCGGCGGAATATCGGCCCATTTGGCAACACCATTCAAGCCAGCAAGAGCAATACCAATGCCTGGCTGGTGGCGGTGACCGCCATGTCGGGCGGCATTTTAGAAAAAGGAGTGAACCTTGTATGGGGGTATGGCGGAAATATCAGTTCCAACGATACCGTTCGCCTAGAATACTCCTATGACAACGCGACGGCCAATTGGGTGGTCATTACGGAAACCAAGGTTGGCAATAGGCAGTATTACTGGCAGAGCGATCTGGTACAGGCCATGCGGGAAATCTGGCCGAGCAGTCCGGCTGGGCGTTGGCGGATCACGCTGGTGAACAATACCAATGTGTGGGACATGACGGATGTCCATTTTGGATTGCGCAATCAACCGTTCACGTATTATGTCAACGACGATCATCTGGATGGTGATATATACGCCACCGCCATCGGAGATGATGCTAATCTGGGCTTTTATTCTGCTGCGCCCAAGCGGACTCTGCAGGCCTTGCTGGAGGAAGTAGATTTGGAGCCGACGGACCGCGTATTGGTTGATACGGGGGTATATTATTTGGGAAATACCAATGCGCCCATCCTGTGGGAAATCTCGGACAGTGGTGCCAGGGGAGAGCCTGTGGAGGTTCGCGGCAGTTCGAATGGCAGCCTGTTCGTCGCGTCCAACCGGTTCGCCGCCGGATATATCTTCCGCTCGGATGCCGAATCCATGGATATGTCGGATATACAATTTGCAGGAGGGAATGTAATTTTCCGGGGCACCGATCTGGTCATCAGCAATCTCGTTGTCACCAATGGAAGCCTTGAATTGCTTGGGACGGATTCCACATTCAGCCAATTCCGCGTTGATCGTGGAGCCGTCCTGTTGTCCGGCCGGAACAATTGGCTGGAACGGATGGAACAGCGGTGGGGAAGTATGACGATCCGGGGGACAAACGTATCCCTGTTGAACTCCGTTGTTTATACGACAAACACATCAGGCACCGGTGTGTGGGTGAATGCGGTGAGTGCCGTTCTTTCCAACAACACCATTGTCGCTTCTGCGGGGACCGCCGTTACCAAAACCGGTGCCGGCATTACCTATCTGGGGCATAATATCCTGGTGGCGGGCGGGGGGCCTACCAATAGTGTCATCATGTGGCGGGACGGCGTCCTGCGCTCGGACTGGAACAATTTGTGGGCGCGTGACCAGGCATGGGTCGGCACCCTAGATGACCGGTGGGAAAAACTGGTCTACTGGCAGAACGCATCCGATCAGGATCGAAACAGCATTGCCGCCGATCCTTTGTTTTTGGACGAACGAGCCGGCGACTTCCATCTGCAATCCAAGATGGGCTACTGGAGCACCCTCCACGGGGACTGGCAGACCAGTTCGTTGCACTCTCCAGCCATTGATACGGGAAATCCGTCCGTCGGGGCGGGGAATGAGACGGTGCCTAATGGCTGGCGCCGCAATCTGGGCGCCTATGGAGGGACCGAACAGGCCAGCAGGAGCTTGACCAACTTCTGGCTTCAGGCCATTGCCTATAATGACGGAGGCGTGGCCAAGGGAACCAATGTCGTTTTGACATGGGCGGCCGGCAATGCTGAACAGAAAACCGTTTCCATTGAATATTCCCCGGATGGGGGCCTCACCTGGATTACAATCGCCACCGGAGTGGATGCGTCAGCGGGCCGCTATGTCTGGGACAGCACGGGAATGCTTCAGGACAGTTTTCAGGCCCTCTGGCGGGTGATTGCTGTGGAGAACGGCCGGGTGGTGGAAGGAAAGAACGACACGCCGTTCAATCTGCGGAACCATGTCGCAAATTTCTACGTGAATGACGACTCCTTGGCGGGCGATGTCTATTGTGCGGCCGTTGGAAACAACCTGAACAGCGGGTTGTCCAATCATGCCCCCAAAGCTAGTCTGCAGGCTATTCTGGATGAATATGATTTGGAAGCCGGTGATGTGGTATATGTGGATGCTGGTACTTATTCCACGGACGAAGATATTCAGATGATCTGGTCCAGAAGCGGGGAGCCGGACCAACCCATCCTCATTCAGGGCAGCACGAATTACTTCGACACAGTTCTGGTGCGTTCCGGCAACACCAATGCACCAGCGACGGGAATGGATATAAAGGCATCGAATATTGAATTGCGGCACTTGGTCTTGCAAGGCGGTTACCGGGGGGTGCTGTTGGAGACCAATCAAAATGTGCGGATTAAGGATAGCCTATTCCGTGGAACCACCATTGGCATCACAGCCTTGGCTTCGGAAGGCGCGTGGGTGCAGAACTCCGCCTTCTGGAACAATCAATACGGCGTGGATCTACGCTATGCCTTTGAATCGACGCTGGAAAACCTCACCTTCGCCCTGCCTACGATGGCCTCCATTTCGATGGTCGCTACGACGGGAGATCGTTTCCAAAACAATATCCATATACCGGCGGAGAATGCAGCGGCGTATTGGGTTGCAGGCGCCACATCTCTGCTGGCAAATGCTGAAATGGATTACAACCTATATGATTTCTCAAAACCGAACACGTGGTTTGCCGACGGTGCTCCGAATACCTTCCGTCGATGGCAGCTGACGGTGAACAATGATTTCCGAAGCGCCTTGACCAATGCGAATCTTTATGAAGTCGAGGTGGGGAATGTTGATTTTCACCCGTTGTCGGAATATGGCCGCTGGACGAAAAACGGCTGGGTCGTAGATTCGGTGACCTCTTGGGCGGTTGACCACGGCAATCCGTATGAAGCCTATGCAGAGGAATCGCAGGACAATGGCGCTCGACGGAACATCGGCATGTATGGAAATTCATGGCAGGCCAGCAAGGGTTCCGTCCACATCGGTTATGCCCTTCGGACGCTGGATGAAGACAATATATACTTGCAGGCTTCTGACCCGCTCTGGCCCCTGATTTGGGAAGCCCATTTGATTCCACCGGGAACGGAGGCGTTGGTTCAGTTCTCCAACGATCCCAATCAGGAAAACTGGTTCACACTGGCGCAGTTGGATGCCTGTGCGGAATATTTCATCTGGAATATTGCAGACGAGCGCTTCCTCACGGAAAACGGACGTTGGCGGATCATCACCGTGGGGGACAGCAATCTGGTGGCGGAAAGCCGGTATGATATGAACATCACGCTGGAGCCGCTCGGAATTGCCGTTGCTCCGCATTTGGTCAATGGCCTGGTCCGTTTCAAGTGGGTGGGGGCTCTTGGCGGAAAACATTATGTGATCAGCTATTCCGACGATTTCGGGGAAAGCTGGCAGCGTTGGGAGCCGAAATACAATGGGCCAGCGCCCATCCATCGGTCTGATTTCTTCCTGCTGGAAGGTGCGGCGGAATGCTGGTTCGAAGATCGGACCTCCTATCCCGCCCTACAACGGTGGTACCGCGTTGAACAGTTTGACGAGTAACGTCATTCGCCCATTGAAAGGGCGTTGGGCAACGGCTGTTACGGCCGTTGCCGTTTTTTTGTTTCTTGCGCCTTTCCCTTGGAGTGTCGTCGGTCGCTTCGGGATCGCATGGAAAATGGCGGCGCACATCGGATTGTGGGGCATGGCGGCATGGGCCTGGCAGGCGTGCCAGTGTATTCGCCCATGGGTGGGGATGCTTCTGTTATCCATGCTGGTGATGGGAGTGGAGTTTCTGCAACAATATACTGGCCGTTCACCCGGCTGGATGGAGGCCGTGCTGGGGTTGATCGCCGTGGCCGGCATGACCTTGGCCCGCGGACTGCGGTTCCCTTGTTGGAAAAGCGCAATGCTGTTGGGTGTATTGTGTTCCGTACCGTTCGGTTGGATGGGGGGCAGACTGTTTCAGGAATGGAAGGCGTTTCCCATTGTTGTGGATGGCGAAGCGCACTGGAATCGCTATGGGTGGGAGGTCAATGGAGGGTATTTGCTGTCGGCCCCTTCCGGTGGCTCCATGCGGTTTCAACGCAAGGAGGACATGCCAACGGCCTATCCAGGTCTATTCAAACAGCCTGTGCGGAAGGATTGGCGGGGAAGTCGTGAGCTCCGCCTCCAGCTGTTCTGGCCGGGTGAAAAGGAGGCTCTCTTCGGCGTCCGCTTGGATGATTCTTCCAGCAATCCACCCTATGCCGATCGTGTGCAAACCGAGGTGGGCGTGACGTCGGGTTGGAATCAAATTCAGATTCCAATGGCGGTTTTCAGCCGAACGCCCGGAGGAAGGTCCTTTCGCCTTGATCACGTGCGCCGATTCGGGGTTTTTGTTGTTTCGTCGGAAGCTTTCCATTACTTTGATCTCCGGACGGTGGAGATGAACGGAAACGAGGAGACGCAATGATACTTTCTGTGGTTATACCTGTTTATAATGAAGTCGCGACAATCCGCTCCATTATTGATTTGGTCCGTTCCGTGGATGTGGGAATGGAAAAGGAAATCGTTCTGGTGGATGATTGCTCCACGGATGGGACCCGGGACGTTCTCAAACAACTGGCCGAAGAGCGTCCGGATTTGAAGGTGCTGTTTCATGAAGCCAACCAAGGAAAGGGGGCGGCCTTGCGGACAGGGTTTGTTGCGGTTTCCGGCGATCTGGTCATCATCCAAGATGCGGATCTGGAGTATGATCCCCATGAATATCCGCGCCTGCTACAGCCGATTCTGGATGGACATGCCGATGTGGTGTTCGGTTCCCGCTTTCTTGGAGGGGGGGCGCACCGTGTGGTATATTATTGGCATTATTTGGGCAACAAGCTTCTCACCATGCTTTCCAACATGACCACCAACTTGAATCTGACCGATATGGAAGTCTGCTATAAGGTCTTCAAACGAGATGTCATTCAGGGCATTCCTCTGAAGGAAAATCGCTTTGGTTTTGAAGTGGAGGTGACGGCAAAAGTGGCCCGGCGGCGCCTCAAGATTTACGAAGTTCCAATTTCCTACTATGGCCGGGACTATTCGGATGGCAAAAAGATCGGTTGGAAGGATGGATTCAGTGCCCTCCGCTGCATCATAAAATATATGTTTACGGATTAGGCGGCGGTTTAAAAACCAGCCGATTTTAATCGTTGCCAAGTCAGGGGCGGGGGAGATGCGGCATGAAGTGCGGCCTGGACGTATTTGCCGATCATGTCCGTCTCCACATTAACCTCTTCGCCTTCCATCAAGGCCGACAGAGCGGTTTCCCGCCATGTGTGGGGAATTACATGGACGGTGAAAGTTCCTCCGTCAGGGTGGGTTTGGACCACCGTCAAACTAATGCCGTCAAGAGTGATGGACCCCTTGGGCAGGATGCCAGAAAGAAGATGAGGTGCGGCGATATGGAGAATTTTGTCGCGCCCGGCTGCTTCAATCCGTTGCAGCGTTCCCGTGCCGTCCACATGGCCACTGACGAAATGTCCGCCTAAAAAATCTCCCATGCGGAGTGCACGTTCCAAATTCAGAGGCGCGCCGATGGCTTTTCTTCGAAGAGCCGTTCGTTCAACTGTTTCCCTGAGAATATCAAATGTAAGGCGGTCGTCCGATTGTTCGGCCAGAGTCAGGCAGGTGCCGTTGACGGCAATGCTTTCCCCGATAAGGAGGGGGATAGAGAAGGCGGCCGTCAGGGTCAACCGCCCTGCATCCCCTTGGAATGCCATCTGGCGCAGCGTTCCTACTTGCTGGACCAATCCGGTGAACATCATTCCTCCTTTGTCTGCACTGGAAAAAGATGAAGAAGGAGATCCTTGCCGACAGGCTGGACATCCTGCAGGCGAAAGCGGGGGGCTTGGGCCAGCGGCCATGTCCTTCCGCCCACTGCACCCACCGGCCCTCCGATGAACATGGGGGAGGAAAAGAGACTCAGTTCATCCACCCGTCCCGCCTTCAACAACGCCCCGGCCAATTCCCCTCCGCCTTCGCAAAAGACCTTCAGCACATCCCGCTCGGCCAATTCCGTTGAGAGATCCGCCCAGAAGCGGCGAGTAGACAATTCCAATACGCCCACGCCCTTTTTCCGCAAGGCGGTAGCCGAATGGGGATGCCATCCCTTCGGCGCCGCCACCAAGGTGCGTTCAGCATGGGCATCCGTAAAGACCTGGGCGGACAAGGGAAGGCGACCAGAGCGGGTGACAATCACCCGCCATGGATTTCGCTTTCGATCTGGGCGGGGCCACAGGGAGGGATTGTCGTGGCGCACGGTTCCCGCACCCACCAGAATGGCATCGGCACTCCTTCTCATGGCCTGGACGAGGTTGCGCGCTTTGGGCCCGGTGATCCAGCGGGAGGAATGAGTTGAGTCGGCAATGCGGCCATCCAGAGAAAGGCCGAGCTTGAGGTGATAATATGGCCGGTGAAGGCGCATATGGGTGGAAAAGGGGGCGATCAAGGCTTCTGCCTGCTCTCGGCAAAGGCCCGTATCAACCTCCACCCCCCGGCTGCGGAGCAAGCGAAGTCCCCGGCCTTTGTGACGGGGATTCGGATCCATGGAACCAACCACCACCCGGGCAACACCGGCCGCCAGAATGGCCTCCACACAGGGCGGGGTTCGGCCGAACGTGGAACAAGGTTCCAGCGTGACGTAGAGGGTGCTTCCGTTGGCTTTTCCTACGGCCTGGCGTAGGGCGAACACCTCTGCATGGGGGCCTCCCGCTTTGTGGTGCCATCCCTCTCCGACAAATGTTCCATTCCTGACGACCACCGCGCCGACCGGCGGATTGGGACGGGTCAGGCCTTCTCCCCGCCGGGCAAGGGAAAGAGCCCGCTGCATCCACGGAATGTCCTCCGGGAAAAATCGGCTCATGATGCCTCATCAAGTTGGAGAAGGGCGTCCACAAACGATTCCGGCTCGAAAGGCGCAAGGTCTTCTTCGCCTTCCCCTAGGCCGACAAAATAAATGGGGATGTCCAGTTCTTGGCGGATGGCAAACAGAAAACCAGCCTTGGAACTACCATCCAGCTTGGTGATCACGGCTCCCGTCAAGGGCGTCATTTCGTTAAATTGACGGGCCTGAATCACGGCATTCTGTCCCAACATGGCATCGAGCACCACCCATGTGTGGTGTGGCGCGCCGGGCAGGCGCTTTCCCATGGCCAAATGAACCTTCTGCAGTTCGCGCATCAACGGTTCCCGCGTATGCATTCGCCCGGCAGTGTCCACAATTACGGTGTCGCAACGCCGGGCTATGGCGGCATCAATGGCATCATAGGCCACCGCGGCGGCATCGCCGCCCGTGGCCCCCACCACGGCATCGCAATGGATTTTGTCGGCCCAGATTTTCAACTGGTGCGCGCCCGCTGCCCGAAAAGTGTCCGCTGCCCCGAGCAGGGGTTTCCGGCCTGCCTGCTGCGCCAGGCGGGCCAGCTTGGCTGCGGTGGTGGTTTTGCCGGACCCGTTGATGCCCACCAGTAATAGGGCGGCAGGCAGGGGAAGCGAGGCCCAATCCAACACGGGCGCTTTTCCGAGGGCCTGAATCAGAACCCGGCGGAATGCGTCGGTTGGCGCCTCATGCCGGGAAGCGGCCTGCTCCAGTTTCCGGGAAAGTTCCTCCACCAGTCGAAGGGGAACATCTGCGGTAATCAACAGATCCGTCAGCTCCTCCACGGTGGCCAAATCCAAGCGGGGGGAGGAAAACAGCTCCTTCCAAGCGGACGAAAACCGACTACGTGTTTTTTTCAGGCTGTCGAACCAGGAACTCATGCCTACGGTGTTTCTGTCGAAGGAGCTGGAAGATCATCGGCGACCTCCCGGGCTGGTCGGTCAATGGCCATTCGGATGCGGTCTAGGATGCCGTTCACAAATTTGCCGGACTCAATGGAACTGTAGGATTTGGCAAGCTCCACGGCTTCGTTGATGGACACCACCGGAGGAATATCCTTCCGCCTCAGCATCTCGAACACGGCCAACCGCATCACATTCCGCTCCACGGTTCCCATTCGGTCGATTTCCCAATTGGAGGTGGAATTGGTCAGGATTTTGTCGATTTCGTTGTGCTCCGAAATGACGCCTCGGGCGAGTTCTTCGGCAAACCGTCGTGCCTTCAGTTGCCTTGTGTGCTGTAAATTCTGTTCCGCAGGATCCAGTACGCTCATGGCGGGAGGCACGGAGGCAATTTCGTCCTGAAACTGCCAGAAATACTGGAATGCTTTATTCAGCGAGGCATCCTGGTTGAATTCAGATTGAAATAGAAATTGCAGTGCCCATTCCCGGGCATCATGTCGAAGTCCCATAGGGATTTCCTTTCGTTTGACCGGACGGAATTGAAGCAGGTCCGGGTGGATTATGCAACCCCGCTGGCTTTATTCCATTCCGCGAAGTAAGGAGGCCATTTCAATGGCGCTTTGGGCGGCGCTCCATCCGCGGTTGCCCGCCTTGCTTCCACTGCGTTCAATGGCTTGGTCCAGATTTTCCGCCGTGACAATGCCGTCTACAATAGGAATGCCAGTGTCGAGACTGATCTGGGTGATGGCCCGCGTGACCTGGGCATTGATCAGGCCGGCATGGGACGTGGAGCCCTGAATGACCGCCCCTAGGGAAATCAAGGCCTGGTATGTGCCCTTTCTGGCCAGTTTTTGCAATACGATGGGTTGTTCATAGGCTCCCGGTACACGGACGATGTGAATGTCCTCCGCATTTGCGCCATGCCGTAGCAGGCAATCGAGCGCTCCTTTGAGCAATTGTTCGCTGAACAGATCATTGAAGCGGCTGACGACAATGCCGAACGAGAGGCCCTTGGCATTCAGCTGTCCGTTGTATTCCTTATAGCTCATATGCGTCCTTTCCATCAGATGAGATGTCCCATCCGGTCCTTTTTTGTTTTCAAATAGATTTCATTGTCGGGATTGGCCGGAAACGAAAGGGGCACCCGCTCCACAATCTCCAAGCCATATCCTTGAATACCGACCATCTTCCGTGGGTTGTTGGTCAGTAGCCTGAGTTTGGAAATGCCCAGATCCAGCAGCATCTGGGCTCCTGCGCCATAATCCCGAAGATCTGGGGAAAAGCCCAATTCCAGATTGGCCTCGACGGTATCCAATCCTTTTTCCTGCAGGGCATATGCCCGGATTTTCCCTGCCAGACCAATCCCCCGGCCTTCCTGGCGCATGTACAAAATGATGCCGGCACCCTCTTCTGCAATCTGCTTCATGGCGGCGTGGAGCTGGGTGCCGCAATCGCATCGCCTGGAGCCGAAGACGTCACCCGTCAAACATTCGGAATGAATGCGCACCAAAGGGGCCGCCTGGTTTTGGGGATTTCCATGGACCAAAGCCAGATGGTTTTTTCCAGTGGTTTCATCCTCATACAGATACAACAAGAAATTCCCATGTTCCGTCGGCAAACGAACCACGCTGTCCCTTCGGATGGTTTTTTCCCGAAGGCGGCGCCAAGCGACCAAATCGGCCACGGTGAGGATACGGAGCCGGTGGTGTTCGGCAAACGGAATTAGATCCGGCAGGCGGGCCATTTCTCCATTGTTATTCATGACTTCACAGATGACGGCAACGGGTTTGAGACCGGCCAACCGGGCCAGATCGACGGATGCTTCCGTATGGCCGGTCCGACGAAGCACTCCGCCTGGCACAGCCTGCAACGGAAAGAGGTGGCCTGGGCGGATGAAATCCTCGGCGGTGGCGTGCTCGTCCGCCAGCAATTCCACTGTTCTGGCACGGTCAAATGCGCTGATGCCGGTGGTGATGCCCCGGCGGGCGTCCACGGAGACGGTAAAGGCGGTGCGATAGCGGTCCTGTTCATCCAATGGCACCATTCGATTCAGCCCCAAGATCTTGAGACGCTCCTCCTCCATGGGCACACAGATCAGGCCTCGTCCATATGTAGCCATGAAGTTGATGGCTTCCGGCGTGATCTTTTCACCGGCGATCACGAGATCACCTTCATTTTCACGTTGTTCGTCATCTACGACCAGCAACATGCCGCCGCCGCGGATGATGTCCACGGCTTCTTCCACCGTACAGAACACCGCCGATTGCTCAAATGTTGTCATCACAAAAAAACCGAAGACCTTTCCGTCTTCGGGCATGTGCGATAGGAGGGACACGCCCATCCAATCGTCTTCTTCCATCCAGACTATACTGTCGGCCAAGGAATTGCACCTTGTCAGCCACCTGTGGCTCGCGGACTTTACCGCCGGTCGGGAATTTCACCACGCCCTGAAGACGGACAAACCCTATCATGCCGTTGCCGGAGATGCAACCTCCGTTGTGGGTGGAAAGAAGAAAAACGGTTTTTCATTCTGATCCGGCTGGATTCCACGCGGTGAATAATGTACATACATATGGCGTATGAAGAAGCGGCTTGGCCTAGATGGTTTGGTGGTGTGCTGCGTGATGAACGCTGCCCAACTGCGGGCTTATGCCCGGAAGGTCCCACCGGATTGCGACATGTTGGAAGTCCGTTTGGACGCCATTGGCTGGAATGCAGAGCAATGGAAAACGGACTGCGGGCGTATTCAGCGCCAGGGAATGCCAGTCCTGCTAACCATCCGCTTGGCGAAGGAAGGCGGCCATTGGGTCGGCCCCGAATCCGTTCGGATGCAGTTGTTTCAGGAAGGCTATCCTTTTGTCAGTGCTGTGGATGTGGAGATTTCCGCACGTCAAGCAGGGCAAATGATGGGGACCGCTCATCAGGCTGGTCGTCAGGTGGTGGGTTCCTTTCATGATTTCGAAAAGACGCCTTCCCTGGCCAAACTCAAACAGGTGGAAAAACGGGGCCGCCGCCTTGGGGCGGATGTGGTGAAGATGGCGTTTCTAATGAAACGACCGGAGGATGAGCAGACGGCTGCCGCCATGCTGTCGTCGGCAAGCGGGCCGATTTCCATTCAAGGAATGGGGAAGAGAGGGCTAGCCACGCGCATTCCCTTTGCACGGTATGGCTCCTGTCTGGTATATGGGTCTTTAGGCCGACCGGCGGTTTCCCTCCAACCGACTTGCCGCCGGTTGTACCGAGAACTGCACCCTCCCGTCCGTTCTTGCTTAAATTGGTAGTGGGAAGAGTACGTGGGTGGAAAATTTGGGGATGCTGCTTCGAATACCATGCGGAAACGGCCGCAGATGAATAGATTTAGGTGATTAGCAAATTCCCAGGGCAAGAACCTTCAGGTTTTTGACGCTAGTTTTGGACCCATCAGACGGGCGAAAAGGATTTGGGTCAGTCCCTCATTTTGAGGATTATACCGGAACTCGTATTCTTTCAAGTATAGGGAAACGTTCTCGGGAATCTACCCCGTGGCATTTTGCGAATATCTGCTTTGCAAAGCGCCAGAATCCCTCGATGCCGTTGATGTGGGCACGGTCGTTGGAGAACACCTTACGGTGGAACGCTCAGCAACGGGTTCCCGGCGGTAGGTGGACATCCAACTGCGGGAAGGGGATGGAAATGTTCTTCTCGCGGAAGGTTTTCAGGACCATATGGCGGATTTCACTGGAAACGCGGGGGATGCTGTTCTTGGTGGTGTTGACCCAGAAATAGAGTTTGAAGACCAAGGCATTATCGCCGAAATCGGCGAACACCACGAAGGGGTCGGCGCCTTTGGTTTTGATGACGGCCGGCTGGGCGGAGGCAATCTCGACGAGCAACTTATCCACCTCCCGGGAGTCAGCATCATAGCTGGTGGTGATGGTGACGGAGCCCCGTAGGTTCTGTTCGAAATTGGACCGGTTGACGATGGTGTTGGACAGGAAATAGCTGTTGGGGACGAGGAGGTTGATGCCGTCATAGGTGCGGATATCGGTGGAGCGGAGACCGATGGCGGTTACGGTGCCGCCCTGGTCGTTCACTTCCATGGCGTCGCCGACCTTGAAGGGACGGCTGATCAAGATGATGATGCCGCTGATCAGGTTGCTGAAGATGTTCTGGGCGCCGAAGCCCAAGCCCAAGGCAATGGCTCCGCCTAGGAAATTGAACATGGTCATCGGAAGGCCGAGGTAGCGGAGCGCCATCAGAATGAAGACGATCCAGATGGTGTAATAAATCCATTTGGGGATCAGGCGCTGGGCGGCGCTCGATTCCTTCCAGCGCTTGGGCAGGTGCAGGTAGACGTAGCGGGCGGCCAGTCGGCCGAAGATATGGCCGGCCAGCACAAACAGGACGGCAACGAGTGCGTGGCCGACACTCAGGTTGAAGTCCCCGCTGGTCCAAAGGGAATAGTTGAAAATGCGTTCGACGCGGGAGAGGATGCCGTCATTCATGCGGACATCATAAGAAAGCTTTGCCGTGCCGACAATGGGAAAGTCGTGGTTTTGCTTTGCAGGAACGGTGGGATGCCGTGTGTCCTGTGGAAAGACAAAATCCTAACCATCAGCCGGGTGGCCAAGGCATCACCGTTTCGCGGCATTTATTCCTAGGCCGGGCTTTTCAGTCCAAAACCCGTCTTTTGTCACGGATTCCCGGGGCTTTCGTGCCTTTTTCGGATTCCGGCATTGCATTTTGTTTTCATGAAGGTATATTGTTCTGTTTATTTTACGTCGGATTATGCTCACGGCGTATATCATGAAACTACCTTTTACAGTCAAAATGCTGCAGGACTGGGGCGGTCCCGTGACTTTCCGGGACGGCAAGACCCTGTTTGATCGTGGGTTGATCTTGGATGCGGCCTACGAAGAGCCCATCATGAAGGGCACCTTGTCGTGGGGGTCCCGCACTCTGAAAACGGCGGCGAACATCCTTCCGGACCATTCCTGCGAGAACCTATGCCCCTGTCGGGACAATGTGGAAAGGGGCATCATTTGCGCCCATGTGATTGCCTTGGGCTTGGCCTTGCTGGCCCGACATACCGATCCGGAACGGGAGCGGAAGCTCCAGGAGGAGGAACGCCGGGCTCGGCACCTCAAGCAATTGGAGAAACAGGCCTTCTTCAAACGGGCGGAACCGGGAACGCCGGGGGCGGTGACCTGCGTGCTATATCTTGGCTTGTCGGCCGGCTGGCGCGAAGAGGTAGGAAAGGGACGGGTTCCCGTCCAGACTTTTCTGGAATACGACGGTGCGAAGCATCCGGTGGACGAAGTTCCTCATGACATGGTGCTGGGCCTGACGAAGAAAGACGAGGCGCTGTTGTTTGTGATCGAAGAGATGGCCGAAGGGCGGATCCCCCGTGAGTTGACGGTGACGACGGCGGATTTCATTAACCTGCTTTCCCTGCAGCGGGGGCGTTGCTTCTGGGAGGAAGGAGGGCGGGAACTGCTGGTGAACGCCACCTCGGTGGAGAGTGTGCTGCGCGTGGATCTGGACCATGAAAATGGAGAACTTTTGCTGGTGGCGCACACGGAACTGCCTTTCATGCGTGGAGCAGAGTTTCCCACCTATCTGGTGGCCGGCAAAAGCGGCTGGGTGTTCGGCGGCGGCCATTTTTGGCCGTTGGAAAAAATCCTGCCGATGCCGTTCTGGGACATTTATAAAAAACAGGTGGTGATTCCCCGTTCCATTGTGCCGAGATTTTTGCGGGAGGAACTGCCGCATCTGGCCTCCTATATCCGGGTGGAGGCGGAAGTGGAACCGGATGTGTTCCGCTTCGAACCGGAAACACCGACCTTCCGCCTGGAGGTGAAGGGGAGCCCCGCCAGTCTGGCGGTGCGCCTGATGGCGGTCTATGGGGATGTGGAATTGCCGACCTGCCAATCATCGGCCAAGGGGGCGTTTTCCCATGCCGATGAGCAGGACATTTTGCGTTACACCGTCCGAAACTTGGCGGCGGAGGAGAAAGCCCTCGCTTTCTTGGCGAACTTCGGCCTGAAAGGGCGGACGGGGGCGGATTTGAATGCCATTGTGGGCACGCGTGAGGTCCTGAATTTCCTTGGGAATGCCGTGACGGCCCTCCGTCGGAAGGGGTGGCGCGTGGAATGGGAGGGGCGCATCCGCAACACCCTGGATGCCGCTGTGTTTGCCACGCCGGTGGTGCATATCGACAGTGAAGGGGGCTCCGAGAGCTGGTTTGAAGTCCGCTTTGACTATGATGCGGGGGATGGAGCGGGTTTGACTTCTGCCGACATTCAGCGGGCCCTGTTGAAGGGGGATGCCTATGTGGAAAAGAACGGCCGCCCCATCCTGTTGGATGTCGAGGCCATTCGGGCGTTGCGGAGCGTCTTCAGCGATTGTGCATCGGGAGAGGGGCGCCGCCCGGGTAGCTTTCGCCTGGCCCCGGTCTATACGGCGTATATTGCCAGTGCATTGCAAGCGCTGGACGGCGTGGATGTGGAGGCGCCGCCGGCTTGGCTCCGGACGGCGGAACAAAACAACCGGCTGGTCCCTTCGGTGGCGGAACCGCTGGATCCCACCTTCGAAAAATGGCTCCGCCCATATCAAAAGGAAGGGGTTCGTTGGCTCCGCTTCCTGCAGCGGAACCACTTCGGCGGCATTCTAGCGGACGAAATGGGGTTGGGGAAAACACTCCAGACGCTGGTATGGCTTTCGATGGCTTCTGCGGAACGGACGGGGGAACACCGGCTCCCGGCCCTGATTGTCTGCCCCACCAGCTTGGTGGACAACTGGGCGGCGGAGGCGGCGCATTTCACGCCGTGGCTGAAGGTCGGCACCATGACCGGGGCGGACCGTCATGAGCGGTGGGACGCCATGGCGAAGATGGATGTGGTGATCACATCCTATGCCTTGATGCGCCGGGATATCCATTTGTATGAAGCCCGTGAATTTCTGGCGGCGGTGCTGGACGAAGCCCAGCACATCAAGAACCAATCCACCCAGAATGCGCAGGCGGCCAAACGGCTACGTGCGGAGCACCGGCTTGTGCTGACCGGCACGCCGATTGAAAACGGAGTGTCGGATTTGTGGAGCATCATGGATTTCCTGATGCCCGGATATCTCGGAAGCCATGCCTGCTTCCGCTCCACCATTGAGCAACCGGTGGCGCAAGGCGGCCCCGAGGGGGAGCTGGCCCAATGGAAACTGCGACGCAAGCTGCGTCCCTTTCTCCTGCGGCGCATGAAGTGCGATGTGGCGAAGGAGCTTCCGCCCAAGATCGAACGGATCGCCACGTGCGGCCTCAGCCACGACCAGAAAAAGGTGTATGCCGCCCTGCTGGAGGATTCCCGCCGGAAGATTGCGGATTTGGTGGAGGCCCAGGGCTTCCAGCGAAGCAAATTTGAAATCCTAAACACCCTGCTACGCCTGCGGCAGGTGTGCTGCCATTTGGACTTGCTCAAACTCCAGGGCCTGCATTTTGATGAGCCATCGGCCAAGATGGATTTATTCTTCGAGCTGTTGGACGAGGCCATGGATGCCGGACACCGCGTGCTGGTGTTCAGCCAGTTCGTCTCCATGCTGTCGATCTTGCGCGAGGAATTGAACCGGCGCGGCCTGCGCTATTGTTATTTAGATGGAGCGACCCAGGAACGGCTGAAAATCGTCCAAGAATTCAACCGGGATGCCGGTATCCCCCTCTTTCTCATCAGCCTGAAGGCGGGCGGCACCGGCTTGAACCAGACGGGGGCGGATATGGTGATTCACTATGATCCCTGG
>JAISGX010000078.1 GCA_031262805.1 Verrucomicrobiota bacterium
CTGGGATATGCCAATACCCTGCCGGTCACTCTGGAGGATATGGAACGCCACACGGCCGCCGTGGTGCGGGGCGCTTCCCACGCCCTGGTGGCAGCGGATATGCCGTTTATGACCTACCAAGCCTCGGTGGAACAAGCCCTGCTGAACTGTGGGCGCATGCTTCAACGTACCGGCTGCGCCGCCGTGAAAATCGAAGGCGGCGCCTTCCGGACGCCGACCATCCGGGCCTTGGTGGAGAACGGGATTCCGGTGCTGGCCCATATCGGCCTGACACCGCAAAGCATCCATATTCTCGGCACCCGCGTGCAGGGGCGTTCGGAAGAAGCCGCCGACCAGTTGGTCGAGGATGCCAAAGCCGTTGCCGAGGCCGGCGCCTTCGCCGTGGTGGTGGAGACCGTTCCGTCTCTTCTCGGCAAACGGGTGACGGAATCCGTGAAGATTCCGGTGATCGGCATCGGCGCCGGCCCATATTGCGATGGACAAATCTTGGTGGTGAACGACATGCTGGGGTTTTCCGGCAATTTTCAGCCCAAATTCGTCAAGCGCTATGCCCGGTTGGACGATGAAATCTCCACCGCCGCCGCCGCCTACAGGAAAGAGGTCCTCCAAGGGGCGTATCCCGCTCCGGAACATGAATACGAATAACCTTTTTGAGGAAATCCGCCATCCGCTGCGGTATCCTTTCCACCCATGAAAATCATCACCGCACCATCCGACATGCAGCAGACCGCCCTCCTCCTGCGCGAAAAAGGACGGCGGCTTGCCTTGGTGCCGACCATGGGCAACCTGCATGAAGGCCATTTGTCGCTGATCCGCCTGGGTCGGCAGCATGCGGATGTGGTGGTCGTGTCCGATTTCGTCAATCCCCTCCAATTCGGCCCCAACGAAGATTACGATGCCTACCCCCGGACCTTTTCGGAGGATGTCCGTCTGGCGCAGCAGGAGAAGGTTGATATCCTGTTCCATCCTTCGGTGGAGCAGATGTATCCGGAAGATTCCAGCCTCCTCGTGTCCGAATCCGCCTTGTCCCATGCGTTGTGCGGGGCCTCGCGCCCCGGCCATTTTGATGGCGTCTGCACGGTGGTCGCAAAGCTCTTCCATATGGTTCTGCCGCATGTGGCGGTGTTCGGTGAAAAGGATGCCCAGCAACTTCGGATCATCCGCCGGATGGTGCGGAACCTGTGGTTTCCCATCGAAATCATCGGCGCGAGCACAAGCCGGGAGGCGGACGGTCTGGCCCGTTCCTCCCGGAACCAATATTTGAGCGCCTCGGAGCGTTCCCAGGCGCGGGCATTGCACCAGGCGCTGGAGGAGGCCCGCACCCTTTTCCTCGCCGGAGAGCGTTCGCCGTCGCTTTTAATTGCCTCTATGCGCGCCGTGCTGGAACGGGCCGCTCCCGATGCCCAGGCGGATTACATCGCCATTGTGGATGATGAAACCCTCCGTCCCGTCACGGAAGCCATCGCGGGCCGCGTCCTGCTGGCCCTGGCCGTCCGTCTGGGAAAGACTCGGCTGATCGACAATATTGTTTTGCGCCCCTGATCCGCTGATGAATGCCTCCCAAGAAATCGCACGGCGGCGCACGTTGGCCATCATTTCCCATCCGGATGCCGGGAAAACCACCCTGACGGAAAAACTTCTGCTGTATGGCGGAGCCGTGCAGCTGGCGGGGTCCGTCACCGCGAGGAAAAACCAGCGGGCCACCACATCCGATTGGATGGAGCTGGAAAAGCAGCGAGGCATTTCCGTGTCCTCCACCGTTCTGCAGTTTGAATACAAGGATTATGTCGTCAACCTTCTGGACACGCCGGGGCACCGGGACTTCTCGGAAGACACCTACCGGGTCCTTATGGCGGTGGATGCCGTCATCATGGTGATTGACGCGGGAAAAGGCATTGAATCGCAAACCCGCAAGCTGTTTGAAATCTGTCGGATGCGGGGCATTCCAATTTTCACTTTCATGAACAAGCTGGACCGCCCCGCCAAGCATCCGCTTTCCCTCATCGACGAAATTGAACATACCCTGCAGCTCCGCGTGTGCGCCATGAACTGGCCGCTCGGCGATGGCCCGGATTTCCGGGGCGTCTATGATCGAAAGGAAAACCTAGCCCACTTCTTTGAACGAACCGTCGGCGGGGCCTACCGGGCGCCGGAAGCCCTCCATTCCGTCACGGATGCCGCCGTCCGCGAGCGCATGAGCCCGGAATCCTTTGCCTCGCTGGTGGAGGATCTGGACATGCTGGATGCCGCAGGAGAGGCGTTCGATGAGGAGGCCGTCCGCTCGGGAGACATGACGCCGGTCTTTTTCGGCAGTGCCATCAACAATTTCGGCGTCCAGTTGCTGCTAGACGCCTTTTTGGATCATGCGCCGGCGCCCTCCCCCCGCCGGATTGTTCCCGCTAAAGGAACGGAAAAAGAAGCGGTTTCGTTGATTTCACCGGAATACCCAGCCTTTTCCGGTTTCATCTTCAAGATCCAATCCAACATGGATCCCAACCACCGCGACCAAATTGCCTTCATCCGCATCTGCACCGGCGTGTTCACCCGGGATATGAAAGTGCTACATCCGCGTTCCGGCAAAACCATCCGGATGTCCAATTCGCGCAAAATGTTCGCACGGGACCGCGAAACCGTCAACGAGGCTTATCCGGGAGATGTGATCGGCCTAGTCGGGCATCCGGAATTCGGCATTGGCGACACCCTCACGGAAGAAGCCGCCATCCAATATGAACCGTTGCCGCAGTTCGCCCCGGAATGCTTTGCCTATTTGCATCATACCAGCCCGGCACAATTCAAACGCTTCCGGGCCGGCTTGGACCAATTGCTACAGGAAGGGGCCGTTCAAGCCTTCCAGGTTCCAGAG
>JAISGX010000089.1 GCA_031262805.1 Verrucomicrobiota bacterium
TTTGCCTTATTCTCGCAGTCGCCGTTCCAATCCGCAGTTAGCACTTTGTCGAGATTCTGTTGGTCGATAATCTGGTCGTGAGCCTTGCGGACAGTTTCAATGTAATTTCTGAGGTTCGCATCATAAAACGGCGCGGCGGCGGTTTCGGCGAGTTCCTCCTGTGTCTTTCCTCTCTGTGCGATATAGTCCTAGTCAAAGGCATTCAGCAGATTCCGCGCAATGTCCGTGGGAGTTAACCCATCCGACTTGGCTTTGAACTCCGTCTTTTCGGCGGGCGTTAGTTGTTTATCAAGACGGGTGAGACGGTTGGCAAGCGAGGTCAGCGTGTCCTCATCTCTCGCGCCCATCGCCGCGCCCATCATCAAGTCTTTGAGCGATACAGTCGGCTTGCGCTCCAATGGGCGGGAATCCGTCTTCAGCGACTGCGTAACGCCCACAGCATCCACAATAACGAAGCGCGCTTTGTTGCCTACGGCATCGGGCGTGACTTTTTCCAAATCATCGTGGGAAAGTGTCCGCGTTCCGCGCCCTTTCATCTGCTCAAAATAGTTGCGGCTGCGCACGTCACGCATAAACAGCAGACACTCGACGGGCTTCACGTCCGTGCCTGTGGCAATCATATCGACCGTAACGGCGATACGGGGATAGTAGCCGTTGCGGAACTCGGATAGCACGGTTTCCGGCTTCTCTGCGCCGTATGTAATCTTACGGCAGAACTCGTTGCCCTCGCCGAACTCAGTTCGGACGGTTTGGATGATGTCATCGGCGTGGCTGTCTGTCTTGGCAAAGATGATCGTTTTCGGGACAACTTTACGTCCGGGGAATATATCGGTAAAAAGATGGTCTTTGAACGTGCGAATCACCGTGCGGATTTGGCTGGGGTTCACCACATCGCGGTCAAGCTTTGCGCCGTTGTAGGTTACGTCCTCGTCAATCTGCGCCCAACGCTTGGCGCGGGTAAGCCGCTCCCGATGCTCCACCGGCTGACCGAAGTTTTTCAGCGTCGCGCCCTGCTTTGTGATTTCGGTTTCAATCATGAAGGTATCATAGCCGACGTTGACGTTATCAAGGACGGCTTGTTCGTGGGAATACTCGCTGACTACGTTCTCTTGAAAATAGCCGAAGGTACGCTTGTCCGGCGTGGCGGTAAGCCCGATTTGGAAAGCGTCGAAATAATCCAGCACCTGCTGCCAGATGTTATAAATGGAGCGGTGGCATTCATCTATGATGATAAAGTCAAAGAACTCAGGCGGGTACTTTTCGTTATAAACGACCTCGCGGGCGTCGCCCGTCTCCCTGTACTCGTTGGGGTTCTCTTCTTCGTTTTTCTCGTCGAGTTCCTCGCCGCGCAGGATGGAATACATCCGCTGAATCGTGCTGATGCAAACTTGTGCCGACGAAGGGATAGACGGCGAGTTCAAACGGCGCACATCGTAAAGTTCGCTGAAAAGGCGATGGTCATCGTTCGGCGTGTAACCTCTGAATTCAGACTCCGCTTGCACGCCGAGGTTTTTCGTGTCCACAAGGAACAGTACCCGCTTGGCACGGGCGAATTTCAAAAGCCGATATACGGCGGTGATAGCGGTGTAGGTTTTGCCCGCTCCTGTCGCCATTTGAATGAGGGCGCGAGGACGGTTCTCTCCGAATGATTTTTCTAAGCCGAGGATGGCTTTGATCTGACAATCGCGAAACCCTGTGTCGTCAAATGCTGGAAACGTTTTCATTCGGTTGCGCAGAGTAGAATCCTCCGTCAGCCACGCCCGCAGTGTTTCCGGGCGGTGGAACGAGAAAATGTTTCTTGAGCGGGCTTTGTCGTCATCATAATCGGTGAAGCGGGTGAGTACGTCCGTCGCTTCATAGGCAAAGCAAATTTTCACGCCGTTTACAGCCCACTTGATGCCGCTTGTGGCGTAACGCTGGGACTGGGTCTCGTGAACCGTGATGTTCTGTCCCTCTTCGGACTTTTTGGCTTCAACAACGCCGACAGGCTTTCTATCCACGAACAAAAGGTAATCGACCGGTCCCGAATCGGTGGCAAATTCGCGCACGGCAACGCCCAGCGCGGCGGCAGGGTTAAACTTGGTTCTATCCTGCAATGACCACCCCGAAGCGGTGAGACGCTTATCAATTTCTATTCGAGCCTTTTGTTCGGGTGTCATTATCAGTTGCCTCCCTATAAGTTAGGACTTGGCAGTTGGAACGTAACATCTGTTATGGCGAAACTCAAGAGTGAATTGCGGGCAGAGAGAAGCCGCAACGCCTCCGCACAGCGGCGGCGTAAACAACGGCTTGAGCAACCGCCCCGTCGGACCCGGCCGGAGACCAAATTGTGATGAACAATCTCCGCACGCAACGGCATCGGCAGGCGTCCGGAAAACGGACGACGGAGGAGCGGATATTGGATTAGCCTCCGCCGGGGACGGCGCCGGGATCGTCCACTTGGACGCGCAGGATGCCGAACCAGCCGGTTTCGACCGAATTGGTCACCGTCATACGCGGCGCGACGCCACGGCCGAGGGGTTGCACCTGCGGCGGATCGAGGAGGTTCGTGGCCGCCACCAGCTGATAAAACCGGTTACTGCTGGCGGGGAAGGAGAACACCACGGCGCCGGGCGGCGGAGGGTCGGAAACGGCGGGTTCCAGCTCCAGCTTCAGCGGCAGCCCGGCGATGTGTGGAGGTGTGTCGGCCACATATTCCTCCCAGGTGGTCATGCCGTCGCCATCGGGGTCCGCATCCGGATCAAGATAGGCGGCATGGGCGGAATCCGTCGGATCCTGCCCCTGCGCCGCCAGCCACTGGTCAAAGGCGGCCGAGCGGACGGCCCGGGGCGCCGACCAGACGCTTTCCACCCCTCCGGCGTAAACGGTTTTCGCACGGACATAATGCACCGCGACCGCCGGTAGCCCGGCAGCGGCGAAGGCCGCCTCCGAGGCATTCGCCTCCAGCAACACGTCTTCTTCCCACTCTTCACGGGCGCGGGAGAGGATGCGGATGTTGTCCACATATCGTGCGCTAATGCCGATGCCGTCGCGTACGTCGAGGAAGCGGACCACGGTCGGGCCGTCCGCTTGGGCATGGGCGCCCAGATCCACTTCATGCAGGCGCACTTCGTCCGGCATGGGCTGGTCCCAGGCGAAGATGTCCACGGTCTGCCAGCCGTGCTGGGTTGAAAACACCTGGGTGTAGAGCACCCATCTGTTGGTGGAGTCCGCAGCGTCAATTTGGAAGCTCAGCCGGCCCGGATCCTGCAGGGGCGGGAACGTCAAGTGCTGCCCGGCGCTGGTGAAGCCGACTTTGGCGGCGCCGTCTGGTCCCGTCTCCAGGAAGCTGGCGCCGCTCCAGTTCGACGGGAACTGGGTCAGGCCATCGAAGGTTTCCACCAGGATTTCCTCGCCGGGCACGATTCGGGCGGTTCCAAAATCCTCCCGGGCGGACACTTGGATGCGGTAGTGCCCGGCCATGGGCACGGCCTCCCATGCCACATGGAACGCTCCAGCCTCCTGTGCCGACGGCTCGCCCAGCACGGGTGGCACGGTCCCCACGGAAACCAAGAGATGCTGCGTCGCCACGCCCACGGCATTGGAGGCGGTGAAGACAAAGTAACGCTCGCCGATATCGGCGGGAACCGGCTGATAGACCAGTTGGCCGGCGGCCTCCCCGTCTATTGCGTCCATGGAGGTCCATGCCTGCTCGCCGACGGCATCAGAGCTCCACGCAAACACCGGTGGCGGAGTCCCGGAAGCCCGGACATCCAGAACGAGCCGGTCCCCCGGCACCAGAGAGACATCGCCCTGCGGCGACAGGCTCAGGAGCGGTTTGTCGGGGTCTGGCCGCGTAGAAGCGGAAACCTCCACGGACCATGCAGAAGCCCAGCCTGCACCCTGCGCCTGAACGCGAACGGCATACGCTGTGGCGTCCTGCAGTCCGTCCACGTGGAGATTCTCCCCGGTGGTGGAGAGCGATCCGACGCCGCTGTCGAGTCGGGCATCACCACGTAGTTCCACCCGGACGTCGGAAAGCAGGATGGCCGGCAGGGAGGAAATGGACACAATTCGCAGGAGGCTACCGGTCGGCAGAGACGCCTCCCAGCTGTATCGGTAGGCCGTGGCGACGCGGCTGACCAGCCATGTCTGCACCGGCGTGAAGGTGGTGCCGCCGTCTAGGCTGAGCTCCAGCCGCATATAGGCCACGCCGGGCTCCTCCACGCGCGCCACCAAGACGACCGACCGAAGGGAATCCAGCGGCGGAAATTCCACATGGCCGCCATTGTTCACGGCGAGATATCCCATCGTGGTGGGAGCGATTTCCTCCCCGCCGGCCTCAAGGGACTCGGGGCCGGTGGGCGCCACCCGGACATCGCGGTAGCGCCACAAGCCGCCCATTCCTTCCTGCGTCCGGACCTGGGAAGTGGCATCGGTGCGCTCGGACCAGGCCTGGAAGGTTTCCGCCAAATCTTCGACATGGCCGCCCGCCTCCCAGGTGTGCACCTCCACCAAGTAATTCGTGGCGAACGGCACCGCCTCCCATTCCACATCGAAGGAGCGAGCCTGCTCATTCTCCACGCGGACCACGGGAAGGCCCGGCACATCCGTGGTAAATTCCCGCAGGGGCGTCACGGCGGCGCCCACGCGGATCCGCCAATAGTACAACGTGTTGGGTTGGAGTCCGCTCAAAACAGCATGCAGGGCCACCTCTTCGCTACCGGACACCGGCGACTCGTTCGCGGGGACCACCCCGTCCAGGAGGGTGCTCCGGGTGCCATATTCAAACACGGCTTCCAGCGGGACCTCCGAATGGGGGACCACACTGCCGGAGAGCACGGCAAACACCGGGCCTGGTTGCACGTCCTCCACGGTGATGACGGGCTCCAGCGCCTCCGCCTCCCGAATGTGGACGGCCCCTTCCCAATGGAACACGGCGGCCTGCACGCCCGGCGTTTCCTGCACGTGCACCAGGGCGTCGTAAAGCCCTGGGTCCACCGGCAACGCCGTCTGGACGCCCGTTCCGACATTGGAATAGGCCACCGTCCATTCGGCATTCGATGGGGTCACGGTCACCTCCGCCGGATGCGGCAGACCATCCCAGAGCGCCTGAATGGGAAGCAGGTCCGCCTCCGGCTCCACCGCCGGAAGATCGACTTTCAGCACCAGCAGGAGGTTGTCCACATTGATGCGGATGTTGTCACCCTCCCCCACCGCCTTCAAACGCAACTGGCTGTCGGGCGGCAACTCCATGGGAAGCGTCCCGGTGTGCACCAGAGCCGGGCCGACGGGAATGTGCCAGTTGGTTGTCCATGCCACGCCATCCGGAGAGGACTGCACCTGAATGGCGGCACTCTGGAAGCGGCCCGCAAAGGTCCCGTGGAAGAACGAAAGGGAATGCAGACCGTTCGTCAGCGTGCCCTGCAACTGCATAATGCCTTGGTTCTTCATCCGCATGGCGCGCGCACCCAGCCGGGTATTGTTGGTATGGGTATCCACCAAGGCGTCATCCAGCTGCCAGTCCCGCCCGCCGTCCGTGAGGGAGCCGGGGGCGAACGAAGTCTTGCGGACGCTTTCAAACGTCACCCACAGGGTTTCCAGGGAGAGCGGCGCATCGTTTTCGGGATCCTGAGCCGGGTCGCACACATCGCCAACGCCATTGCCGTCGGCATCCACCTGCATTGGATTGAAGTCATACGGGCAGTTGTCCAAGTCGTTGGGGATATCGTCGCCGTCCATATCCGGGTCGCAGGCGTCGCCGTAGCCGTCGCGGTCGATGTCCGACTGGGTCGGGTTATAGGCGAAGGGGCAGTTGTCTTCGTCGTCGAGCAAGCCGTCGTCGTCGCGGTCCACCCGTTCCAGCACCAAGGCGCCGCTGGTCTGTCCGGCATTCAGGCCACCGGGCGTGGGCGCGGCACGCGCCCAATCCATGCCGCCGAGTAGCGAGCGGTTCGTGCTACCGGTCAGCACCGAATCTGGAGCCTGTAGCGAGAGCCCGGCGGCCGGCGCCGCGCCCAGCACATGCAGATAGTGGGCGCTACCGCGTGCGGCATGGATGGAAAAACCTCCCCCCGTCCATTCCGCGCCATCCTCCGGGACGCCCCATGCCGCGGCATCTGCCGCCGCTCCGTCCGGCCCGTAAAGCACCAACGCGTGGGGACCGGCCGCCAGCAGGTTCCCGGCAGGCCCCGCCGTATTCGTCACCCCCATATCCGCATGGCTAGGGAGGGCCTCCGCATGCGCCAGCACAAAAAAGCCCACTTCATTGCCCCATTCGTCCTGTACGCCGGAAAAGGAGAAGGCCGCGCCCTCCTCGAACGTGTGGCGCCACAAGGTGCCCGAACCGATGGAAGCGGCGGGATCGTGTGCCAGGGAATAGCCGGCCAAGGAGGCGCCCGCCGGGCCCGCCAGTTCGACAAATCCGGTCTCGCCCGTACAGATTTCGTTGAGGAGCATCGTCGTCAAGCGGCCTCTGGCCTCCCCGTCGCCCGGAAAGGTATACGCAGAGGCCCGGGAATAGGTCGGGCTGAAGTTGCCCAGACCATCAAAGCGTACTTCCACCACATATTCCATGACGGCGCCGGGAAGGCGGGCCACATCCGCCTGCGGGCTGTACCAGAGGCCGTCCTCTCTCTGCTCCATTTGCAACGGCAACCAGCGGCCGTTGTCTATGTTGAACAAGGCGCGCACCTCCAGGTTCGAGGCCAGCCCGTTCGGCCGGATCCGCGCAGAAAAGGAAAAGGGGCTGTTCCAGCGCGGCGCGGCGGGCGCCAGGCGTAGGCCGGAAACCAGCACATTCGCCTCCGAAACCGCCATGTGCAGGCCCGGCGTGGCCGCCACCGCCGCAGGGACCGCGAGCGTCCATTCCGCCGCCTCCCAGCTCTTCGTCGGTTCGCTCACGCCGGTCTTCCGGGACGCCGAGGCATTCCGATATTCCCAGGCGCGCCCCGCACCATTCACGCCGATGGCGCCATACACATCCGCCACCTGGCCATCGGCGTTACGCAACACAATCGTGTCGTTCCCATCCAAAGCCGACAGCCCCGGCAACACCCGATCCGGCGCTAGGTCCCAGGCGGCAAGGCAGGCCTCGGCATTCGCTCCGATCCACAGGACGCCGCCTGCTGGCAACGTTTCCTCCAGCTCCAGCACCAGGTCCGGCTGGGACGCACCTTCCAGATAGACCTCCACCTGGAAGCCGCTCACGTCCAACGGGTCAATGCCCGTATTACAAAGCTCTACAAAAGAGGCGCCGGGCTCGGAGAGGTCATGCGCCACCTCACTCACAATCGCCACGGGCGTCAGCCCCGCCACTTCGTCAATCAGGTTGAAATCGGCAAACACCATGAAATGGTCCGACGCATTCACGCTCGCCTCGCGCGGCGGCAACGAACCCGGCTTGAAGAGGCCAACGCCGTCCGCGTCGGCCTGGGCCGAATAGACCTCGCTTCGAGGCGCACCGTAGGCGCTTTGCAAAATTTCCTCGCTGAAGAGGATGTAATCCAGCCGGTATTTGTCCGCCTCCCAATTCGTGATCCAGTTGGTCGTGCTTCCCGTGCGGAACGCCTCCACCGCCTCCATTCCCTCAAAGCGCTCCACCGGATAGAGGCGGTACGGCAGAATCCAGTCCGAATCGGTGCTCCACGGAAAATCCTGCCCCAGCCGGAAGGAAGAGCCGAAGGCATTCGCCGTCAGCCTGTTCTGATAATACGTAAAATCAAAAGACTCATGCTGCG
>JAISGX010000121.1 GCA_031262805.1 Verrucomicrobiota bacterium
GGTTGATTTTGTGCTCCTTGTAGAGCGCCATCATTTCCTGCTGCTGGCGCGCCGGATCATTTTTATATTTTTCCTTGAGCCCGGCCATCAGCGGCTGAATGGCCTGCATGTGGCGTGTGCTGGCCATGGCCTTGTGGTTGAGGGGCCAGAAGATGATGCGGATCAGGAAGGTCAGCAGGATGATGGCTAGGCCGTAGTTGTAGGGCCAGATGTGGTCGTGGAACCAGACCATGATCTTCAGGATGAGAATCCCGATGGGCCGCCAGAAGCCGAGCTGCAGGATGTCTTCCTGATGGGGACCGTTGGCCTTCAGGTCGGCATACACCTTGGGGCCGATATAGAAGGTGGCGGAATGCGTGAGGGTTCGGCCGGGGTCGATGGCCTGTTCCGGCAGGGTGAGGGTGGCGGACACGACGTCGAACGGATAGCTCGTGCGGGGGAAGAAGAGCATGGCGGTGGTTTTGAGTGGGGCCCCGCGCTTGACGAAAAGGGTGGCTTTTTCCGCATATGTTTCCGGTGTGATGATCTGGGTGAGATACTTGTTTTTCACCGCCAGCCAATCCACCGGCTGAGCGGGTTCCATCGGCCCGGGCACAGTCTGGGCTTGGATGCCGCGGTCGAGGTTGGGGAACCATTTCTCGAATTTCGCCCCCCAGTATTCCACCGATTGGCTTCCCGTGAGCGTATCCACGCCGAGCAGGGGAACGCGGTCCATCTTTTCATCCGGCAGATTGCCCATGAACCCGGCATTCAGACCATAGCCGGAAAGGCGGAGGACGTTGTCGGTCGGATTGGTGAACTGGTCTTTCACATCAAGCTGATAGCCTTCGCCCAAGGTGATGGAGCGCACCAGCTCCAGTCCGCCGGCAAGCACCTTGCGAAAGCTGGCGGTCCGGCCGGAGGCGGCCACGGGCTTAAACGGGGCATTGGCGGCAAGGACGCCGGAAATGGACAGCGCGGGGTGGTCCTCGAAATCGAAGGTGACGGGGGCGGCGGCTCCCCTGGTGGCGGGATAGCCTAGGATGGCGGCTCGCACGATGCCCGCGCCATGGGAGGAAACAGCCAATTCCAGCTTTTCGTTGCGAAGAATGGTGATTTCTTCCGGCAGGTCCGGAGCCTGCGCCTCGAGTTCGGCCGGCTCCGGAGCGACGGCGGCCTCCAGCATTGGGGTGGGGGCCGGGGCGGTCAGGGTGGTTTCCGCAGGCAGGTCGGGAGCGGCGGCAGCATTTTGGGCGGTGGGAACCGGCTTTTCCTTGGCCGGGAAAATCCTGCTGATGAATTTCCGGTCGATGGTGGGGTAGGCCAGGAACAGCACAAGGAGAAGAAGGATGGGAAGAAGATCTTTTTTATTCATGTCTGGTGTCTCACTTAAATGGTGGTTTCTTTTTCGGCGGAACCGGGTCGTACCCGCCCGCATTCCATGGATGGCAACGTGCCACTCGCCTCAAGCCGATGAAAACGCCGTAGACTACCCCATGATGCTGAATGGCTTCCAGCATATAATTCGAGCACGACGGTTCAAACCGGCAGCAGGATCCCAGAAGGGGCGAAAGGGTTTTCTGGTAGACCCGGATGCAGAAGCACAGGCTATGGCCAATGGGCGTCATCGGAGGAGGAGTCGGTCAGGACGCCGGCTTTTCGGCACAGGAATAAAAATTCCTCCACCAAAGTCGGCCACGAAGCGCTCAGGATGGGCCGCCGAGCCACCAGCACCAGATCGTCCGTGGTGCCGTTGAGCAACTGGCGGTGGCGGCGGAATACTTCCCGCAGGCGCCGTTTGGCCCGAGCTCGGTCCACGGCGGGACCCACTTTTTTACTGGCGACCACGCCTAGGCGGAGGGAGGACTCTTCCGTCGCCAGACGGAACAGCACCATGTTGCGCCCGTGCCAGCGCTGGTTTTGGTCATAGGCGGTGCGGAACTGGTCATTGCGAAGCAGGCGCTGTTTGGCGCCGAGGGTGGCGCGGACGCAAAACGCCCGGCTTTTCTCCGGGGAGGAGGAAAAGGCCGGGCGTTGGAGGCCACCGGGTTGCATGCGGTCAAATCCCCGGTGCGGGGGAAATCCTACTTTTTGTCGCAGACCGTCAGGGCCTTGCGGCCTTTGGCGCGGCGGCGGCTCAGAACTTTGCGCCCATTGGCAGTGGCCATGCGGGCGCGGAAACCGTGCTTGCGGGCACGCTTGATCTTCGAGGGGTGATATGTGGGTTGCATGGAATACCTTTCTTCTGACACAAAAAAAATGGAAGCGGGAATCTAGTCGATTTCCGTCCGGAGTGTCAACCCCTTTGTTGCCGCCGCAAAAAACCGGAGAGAGGGGGCGGGCCCCCGCACCCTATGGGTGTACGCAAGAAAGAATGGGGGGGCGCATAAAAAAGGGATACGTTGCCTCTTGACGCCGCCTTCCGTTTGCGGCATATTGTACAATCGTCTCCAGTCAGAAGGAAGTCAAAACCCCATACGCAACTATATCTATGCCGAGCAAGCCTACAAAAAAAACAACTGAATCCACGTCGATTTCCAACCCCGCCGCACCTGCCAAGGGGAAGTCCAAATCCAAGGCCCTCAAACCGGCTGTGGCAAAGGCGCCGGTGAAAGCCGCGCCCAAGACCGCCGCGAAGAAGGCGGCGCCTGCGAAAAAGGCCGTCGCCAAACCTCCGGCAAAGCCTGCGCCCGCCAAGAAAGCCCCTCCGGCCAAACCCGTGAAGAAGGCGGCTCCTGCGCCGGTGAAAGCGAAAGCCGCGCCCGCCAAGAAAGCCCCCGAGAGAACGACGAAAGAGGGACAGGCGGGAAAACCCACGGGCAAAGCGGCCGGCGCCACCAAAACCCTTTCTGCCGCGGAACTGCAACAGCTGATCAACATCGGCCGGGACCAGGGCGGTAAAATCACCCTAGACGTCTTGAGCAGTGCTCTGCCGCCGGAATCATTGGCGCCGGAGGCCATGGAGCAGACCATAGAGAAGTTGCGGAAGCTGGAGATTGAAGTCGTCAAGGATGATATCGAGCTGTTGCCGGTGGAAGTGCCTGCCGCCGCAGAGAAGCCCCGCGAGACGGGGACGCGGGCGGACAGTTCCGTCATTGACGATCCCGTGCGGATGTATTTGAAGCAGATGGGCCAGGTGCCCCTGTTGACCCGCGAACAGGAAGTGGAAATTTCCAAGCGGATTGAAGAAGCGGAAATCAATGCCAAGCGCCTGCTCCACCGCTTCGGCTGTGCGCCGGTGGCCTATCTGGACATGATCGAGCGGTTGCAAACCTCGCGCGAACGCTTCGACCGTGTGATCAGCGACAAACACGAGGTCGGCCGCGATAAATATTTTGCCGACATGCCGAAACTGCTCAAGGATGTGGAGCGCGCCCACGGCACCGTGCGCGAGCGCTATATGGCGGTGTCAGCCGCTCGGTTGTCCAAGGCGGAAGTGGAAAAGCGGAAGAAGGCCTTCGTGGCCTCCCGTGAAAAACTGGCCACCGTTCTGGAGTGCTTCTTGTTCAAGCAAAAGGCGATTGAGGACTTTGCCGTCACGGTGGATGCCCTCGCGCACAAATTCGATAAATTGCTGTTGCAGATTCGAGAGTGTGAGCGCTCCAAGAGCGCGGCGAAGCAGGCGATGGTCAAGGATCTGCGCAAGGAGCTCCGAAGCCTCGAAGAAGAACAATGTAGCCATGTGGAGGAATTCATCGCCCAGCACCGAGAACTGCGCGATTGGCTCCGCAAAGGCCTGAAGGCCAAGACAGAAATGGTGGAGGCCAACCTTCGCTTGGTGATCTCCATTGCCAA
>JAISGX010000098.1 GCA_031262805.1 Verrucomicrobiota bacterium
TTGGAAAATCCTCGTATATCAACCGGCTGACCGGGCAGGAACGGGTCATCGTCTCGCCTGTGCCCGGCACCACACGCGACAGCATTGATGTTCCCTTCACCCTAGAGGGCGCCGATGGTGAAACGCGGCTGTATACCCTGGCGGACACGGCCGGGATGCGCCGACAGGGGCATGTGCACGAATCGGTGGAGAAATTCAGCTTGTTTCGTGCGGAGCAGACGATCGCCGAAGCCGATATGGTGGTGTTGATGATGGATGCCTCCGACGGCCCTGGGGCCCAGGAAAAAAAGATTGCCGCGTTGATTCGCGAGCAGCACAAGGCCTGCGTGGTGCTGGTCAACAAATGGGATCTGGCCAAAGGAACGGATGTCAAGGCCAACGAGTATGAACGGCAGATGCGAAAGGCCCTCTTCTTTCTGGGCGACATTCCGGTGCTGTTTGTCTCGGCGAAAAGCGGATACCACATCCGGCAGAGCTTCGAGGTGATTGATTCCGTGGCGGCGCGTCTAGAGATGAAGTTGCCGACCGGCGTGCTCAACCGGGTGATCCGGGATGCTTTCGCCAAATCCCAGCCGCCGTTTTCCGGCGGCCGCCAGCTCAAATTTTATTATGCCACGCAAACCGGTCGCAATCCCCCTCGGGTGACCCTGTTTGTGAATAATCCCACGCTGAGCACCCCCACGCACCAGACATATCTCACCAACCGCATCCGTGCGGCCTTCGATCTGGCCGGGGTTCCGCTGGTCCTTCGTTATCGCTCCAGCCATGGAGAGGGCGAAGAGGATCCAAAGCCGTAAGTCGTTTTTAGGGCTCATGAGGATGGGTATGTTTCGTCATTTATTGGACTTGAAATCCAGCCCGCCCTCCCCGGGAGGCATCCGCGAGGTGTGGCGTATTGCCGCGCCCATTATCATTTCGATGGCCTCCCTGACCATCATGCAATTCTGCGACCGGATCTTTTTGGCTCGCTACAGCTCGGTGGCGCTGCGCGCCGCGCTTCCCGCCGGCGCCTTGGCCTTCACGCTGACCACCTTTTTCCAGAGCCTGGCGGGCTTCACCGGGACATTCGTGGCGCAATATCACGGTGCTCGGCGGAAGCTGGAATGCACCCGGTCCACCGAGCAGGGGATCTGGCTGGCCCTGTTGAGCTGGCCGTTGGGCATGGCCCTGATTCCTGTTGGATATGGGGTGCTGGGCATGGCCCGGCATGCGCCGGATGTGTATGAAGCCGAGAAAATTTATTTGCTGATTTCCATGCTGGGTTGCGGTGTCTTTTCCTTGAACAACGCGATCTCCGGCTTTTTTTCCGGTCGCGGGGACACCCGGACGCCGATGGCCGTCAACATGGCGGCGAGCGCGGCCAATATCGTGCTGGATTATGCGATGATTTTCGGCAAGTGGGGATTCCCCGAATGGGGCATTGCGGGCGCGGCCATTGCCACCATCACGTCCTGCGGCCTCGGGGTGCTCCTCCTGCTCGCCATCTATTGGCGGAAACGGTTCCGCGAGGAGTACGCCACCTGGCCGCTGCGGCGTCCTGCGCGGGCCTATATGGGGCCGTTGCTCCGCTATGGCATTCCCAACGCCATCCACGCGGTGCAGGATATCGGGGCGTTCGCCCTTTTTGTGGTGCTGCTGGGCCGTCTGCCCGATGCCGATGTGGCCGCCAGTACGATTGCCTTCAGCATCAACAACATTGCCTTCATGCCGCTACTGGGCATGGGCATGGCGAGCACCATCCTCGTCGGACAATACCAAGGGGCTCGGAATTCGGCCATTGCACAGAAAGTGGGATATTCCGCCTTGAAGGTGGGCTGGGGTTTCATGGCCGTGCTGGCGCTGAGTTTTCTGCTGTTTCCCCGCATGTACCTTTCTCTTTTCACCGGGGACGCCGAAGGCTTGGTCTCTCTCGACGAGGTGATCGACAAGGGGCGCTGGCTACTGGTCATGATGGGCGTCTGGGGCATGGTGGATGTGATCAACATCGTGATTGCCGGTGCGTTGAAGGGGGCGGGGGATACCCGCTTCACCCTCCTGTATGCCTTGGTTATGGTATGGCTGATCTGGATGCCGGGCGAGTTTCTGTTGGTGTTGTATTTCAACGTGGGGTTGATTCCCGCGTGGGTCTATATGACGTTGTTCACCTTCCTGTTTGCCGTCGGCTATGGGCTGAGGTGGCGTTGGGGCTGTTGGAAGCGAATTGAAATGATCCAATCCGGCCAGCGTGCCGAGCCTGTGCCGGAAGCGGAGGGCGTATGAACGAAAAAGAATCCAGCCATTTTTTGTTTGGACCGGTGCCGTCGCGTCGGCTGGGGTTGTCGCTGGGGGTGGATTTGAATCCACGCAAAGTCTGTTGCGAAGATTGCGTTTTCTGCCAGGTGGCGCCCACGACGGAATTGACGGTGGAACGGAAGGAATGGGTGCCGACCGCGGCCGTTCTCGCAGAGTTGGACCGGTGGAAGGCGGCGGGTGGCCGGGCGGATTTCATCACGCTGGCGGGTTCCGGCGAGCCGACGCTACATACGGGATTCGGAGATGTGCTCCGCCATGCCGGGGGCTGGCCCGACGGCCAGACGGCCCTGCTGAGCAACGGCGCCCTGATGTGGATGCCGGAGGTCCGGCGTGAAGCCCTTGCCGCAGATGTCGTGAAGGTGACGCTGAGCGCATGGGACGAAGAATCCTTCCGGCGCCTGCACCGTCCTGCCGCCGGACTATCGTTTGAAAAATTAGTCGGCGGCGAGCGGGCCCTGCGGGAGGAATTCGGCGGAGCCTTGTGGGTGGAGGTGATGCTTCTGCCCGGCTACAACGATGCACCGGAGCAGGTCCGGCGCATTGCGGACCAGGTGAACCGGCTTCAGGCGGATGCCGTTCATTTGAACACGGCCACCCGTCCGGCTCGTGCGGGGGAGATGGTTCAGGCGGTATCTGCGGAAAGATTGGAAACGCTGGCAGGCCACTTTGCGCCGGTGGCGGAGATTCCGGTGTTTACCGGCCGGACGGAATCCCCGCTGGTATTGTCGGATGACGCCATCGTGGAAATGGTGGCTCGGCATCCTCTGGCCTTGGATGCATTTGCCCGCTCGGGTGGCATCCCACTGGAAAGGTTGGAAGAACGGCTGGCGCCGCTGGTGCGGCAAGGGCGGGTGGCGTTGGACGAGGAAAATGGAACGAGGACGATCCGGGCGGTGCCGTTGTGAGCAAAAACATGCTTCGCCAAGTCCGGGTCCGGTATGAAGGCCAGGTGCAGGGCGTGGGGTTCCGCTATACGGTCGGCAGCCTAGCCAACCGGCTGGAAGTGGCTGGAACCGTGGAAAACCGGCCGGATGGGACCGTGCGGCTGGTTGCGGAGGGAACGGAAGCCGTTCTGAAGACGTTTTTATTGAACATCCGGACCTCCCGCCTGGGGGATTACATTTCGGGCGAGCACCTCGAATGGGCCCGTGCGGAAGGCTTGTCTGGCTTTTATGCGCGGTAATCCACGCTCCCGCAGAAGACGTATTCGGCAGGGCCCGTCAGCGTCAGCGGGGAGGTGGTGACTTCCAGCACGTCGCCACCGGCGGTTTTGAGCCGGACGGGAGATGCCACTAGCCCCCGTTTTTCGGCAATCAGGGCGGCGGCGGTGATGCCGGTGCCGCATGCCGGCGTTTCCCCCTCCACACCGCGTTCAAAGGTTCGGATGCCGAGGGTGTGTTCATCCAGCACATGGATAAAATCCGCATTGGTCCCATCTGGCGCAAACAGGCGGTGGTGCCGAAGAAAAGACCCAAAAGCCGCCACATCCACGTTCGCCAAATCCGGGAGGACGACCACGGCGTGGGGAACACCGCTGATGACAAAATGGACCGTGTGGAGTGTGCCCTGCCACTCCACCGTTTGATCCATCCGCCATTCCCTCGGCGGCGGCATATGCAGGCGGATCTGCATGTCCTCCAAAAGGACCGCAGATACCACCCCGGCATCCGTTGCCATCCGCATGGCGGCCGGGGCCATCCCCAAGTCGTACGCCAGCCGTGCGGCACACCGGGCGGCATTGCCGCACAAAGCGGCGGCTCTTCCATCGGGGTTGAAAAAACGCATCCGGAAATCCGCCTGTTCCACGGATTGAAGCAGGAGCAGGCCGTCCGAGCCTATGCCAAGGCGCCGGTGGCATAGCTGTGCGATGTAGGCGGCATCCGTTGCCGGAAAAGTGAGGCAACGGTCATCCACCAGGATGAAGTCGTTTCCCGCACCGTGCATTTTCCAGAAGCAAAGGCGCATCATTCGTGTCCGGGAGGCAGGCCGATGGAAAGGACGTTCACGTTGTCGTTCCCGTCCAAGTCAAAGGTGATGGTTTGGCCGTTGATAGTATAGCTGGAGGGATTCAGGAGGGACCAGTTCCATTTTCTGTCCGCATCCACCTGCGAGGCGCCCCAGATGTTGCCGAGCAAACGGGTGGCCGAGGCGCCATCGATCGTGGCCTGGAGGGTTCCGTCGGCGGCAATGGACAGGCCGACGGCCTCCACGGTTTCGTCCGGTTGGAGGATGGTGAGGGTCCGTTGTAACAGGGGCCGGAGCTCCGCAGCCCCTTGCACGGACAGGGAGGAAACAAAACTGTTCTTGTTCGATCCTTCCCCCGCATTGAAATTCCAAAACCGGATGCGTTGAATTTGGTCCAAACTCGTAGGGGCTAGGGCGCCGGTATAGGTCTTCTCATTAATCACCAGGGAATAGGTCCAATCCGCCAGGAGGGTGAAGGCGACGGCCTGGGGGTTGGTGGTCCAGTCGCGGGTGAGGGTGTTGGTGGAGGCGTCGACGAGCGTATAGCTGTTGTCGCCGCCGTTGAAATAATACTCCAAGGCCCGCTGCTGATATCCGTTGTAAAGGCCGAACCCAACGCTGCCGCCGGTGTTGATGCCGCCATTTTGGAAGAGGAAGAAGACGCTATCGCCAACCTGTAGGGGGCCGAGGAAGGGGCGGATGGCGGAAACCAAGCCGCCGTTATTGGCCCACAGCCCCCACGCGGAGACCCTCTGGTCGCCCCATACGCCGGCGGGTGCATTGGTTTCGATGATCCATGGCGCGAAACCGTTCCCCCCGTTGACGCCGTTGCCGATGGCGGAATAGTCCTCGTCCCGTGCGCCGTGGTTGGGGTTGAGGGCGGTCAGGACAATAGAATTGGTGCCGGACGCCAGGGGAACGTCTTCCGCCGTCCAGGAGCCCGAGGCGGCTCGGAAGCGGCCGGATTCCCCTGTGCGAATGTTTTCCCACAGGATGTCGCCCACCAGATTGGCGGAGGTGCCCTGAATGGTTTGGACAAAAACGCCGGAGGGGACGCTGGAAGTGGCCGTGGATGGCGTGGTGATGGAAAACTCCGGAACGGGAAGCACCACACAGCCGGACACCGGCACGCTCCAGTTCTTTCCGCCGTTGTTGTCCCAGATTCGTGCGCTGGAGTTGGTGTTGCCGTCGTGGAAGCAGAAGGTCAACGACCACGTGTCTTCGGGAATGGAGAAGGAGGTTTCCCAAGTGTCGGAGAAGGAATTGGTCATGGTCAGGGTCTGGATGTCGTTCCAGCCGTTTCGCCCGAGTTGGATATAGACCGCATTTTCATAGGAAGCATACAACGGGCCCGAATTCACTTCATAGGAAATCTTCACTTCTGTTCCGCATCCGGAGGGGGCGGCTGGTTCCGTCAGGGCAACGGCCGGCAACCCGCCGCAAAGCTTGACCGGGGTGTTCCAGTTCAAGCCGTCGTTGTTGTCCCATGCATCTGCGCCATCGTTGAAGGCGGCGTGGAGGGTCATCGTATCCTCTGGAATGTCATAGGTGCAGGACCAGGTGTCGCCACTGCGCGTCATGGGCACGGTGAGGGCTGTCCTCCAGTTGTTTCGTCCAATGAAGGCATGGATGACGGACGCGTCGGCCAGGGGGCCATCGGCGGGTTTGTAGGTGAGGGTGACGTTCGTGCAACCGGAAGGAACGGGTGGGATGAAGGCGGTGGTGGGATCCGCAGGAAGCCTTGATTTGCCGTACACCTGGATGGAATAGGCGCCCAAGTCGATGCTGGCGGAAGGGGAGGCGGAGAGGGGGTCGTTCACAGCTGGGCCCACGCCGCCGAAGGAGGCGTCGTACACCTTGGAATCCGAGTTAAACAGGCAGTACCATGTGCCGGAAGAGGGGAAGGGGATGTCGTAGGACGAATAAGACGAGGCGTTCCAGTTGAAGACGATGAAAAGGTCGTTGCCGCGGGCATAGCCCAGTACGTTTTCCGCAGTGTTGATATGGGGGGTGGAGGCGTTGCTGAAATTCTTGAATCCGCTGCTGACGCCCTTGGAATTCCGCCGCAGATGGATCAGGTCGGAATAGGCCTGGATCAATCCGGCATTCTTCGAGGCCAGCGAACTCCATTGTAGGGAATGGTTGTTGGAAAAATCCCAATCCTCATTGAATTCCGAACCCATGAAGATCATGGGAATGCCCGGCGCCACCAGCGCGACGGCATTGCCGAGAAACGCCCTCTTCTTCGCATAATATCCTTGCGGGTCGTCGGCATTGATCATTCGAGGCAGGCGGTGCTTTTCGTTCAAGTCGCCGCAGGTGTCATGGCTTTCCACATACACGACTTGGTGGGTTCCGGCATCCCGGAGATGCCCGGCGAGAACATTCATGTTCCGGTCGGAATCACTCACGGTGGCGGCCAGGTAGCGGATTTCATTCAGAAAGGTATGGTCCCACTGTGCTTCGAAATGAAGATCCTCTTCCGCATGGTCTTCGGCAATTCGGAACGCATCGGGATATTCCGTTTGCATCATGGAATTGATGTGGGAGAGAAGCGCCTTGCCTTCATCATTTCGTTTTTCGCCTTCGCCGGTATAGATGATGTTGAACACGCTGTCCCATCGGAAGCCGTCGATGTTGAACTCGGCGAGCCATTCCCGGATGTTGTCGATGATGAAGGAACGCACATTTTCCTCGCCGAAGTTCGGGCGGGTGTTCCCCCAGGGCGTGGCGGCGCGCTCGTCGTTGTAAAAATACATGCCGCCGGTGCTACCGCCCTGGCCGTTGAACTGCCACAAGGGCAAGTCATCCGGCCCATAATGATTATGCACTACATCCAGCAGGACGGCAATGCCAAGCTCATGCGCGGCCTTGACGAACCGCTTGAGGCCGTCGGCTCCGCCGAAGCTGGATTCCGGGGCAAACAGAAAGGATGGATTATATCCCCATGAACGGTCGGTCGCGAATTCGCTGACGGGCATCAACTGCACGGCGGAGACGCCCAGTTTTTTCAAATGAGGGAGTTTTTCCGCACACTGGTCGAACGTGGAGGGAAGCCAGCTTTCGGCATTGAAGGAGCCCACATGCATTTCATACACAACCAAGTCATTGCGATACACTTGGAGTTTGTCTGCGCCCTGCCAATCAAAAAGCCGGTGGTCGTAGATGATGGAATTGTCGTTTGGATTGGAGGAAAGCGTCCGCCGGGCTCGTGGATCCTGCCGCCACATGTTGCCGTTCAGGATAAATTTATATTCATCGTTATGCTTGGCGCCGGCGATGTCTGCCGACCACTTGCCGTTTTGCTCGCTCACCAAAGGCGTTTGGCCCCAATGGTTGAAGCTGCCGGAAACGGCGACGGAGGTGACGTCCGGCGCCCACACGCGAAAGGTGGTGCCTCCATCGTAGGGGATGGCTCCTATTCCGGGGCGAGAGGACTGGGCGAATGCGGCTCCGGCAAGACTGCAAAGTGCCAAGGCACAGAGAAACAGGCGAAGCGCTTTCATTCCACAAGATGGTGGGAAAATATAAACCGTTTTACAAGTAAAATGTTGTTAAAAATACGTTTTACCTCCGAAGTTTTTCCCCGGTGTCAACAGGCGAACAAGTTGGAAATCGACGGGGAAAGGCCTTCCGGGGGGTGTCAAGCGGTTGGCGGAGACGACGCCGCTGGTGCGGGAGGGGGAGCGCCGGAAAAGAGAAAAGGGAAAAGAATGGAACTTTTCTGTTGCGCTGGAGAGGGCGGGTAGGGTAGTGTTCCCCGACTTTTCCGTTAAGGACTGCGACGACCCCATCGTCTAGAGGTCTAGGACACCAGGTTTTCATCCTGGTAACACGGGTTCGATTCCCGTTGGGGTCGCCATTTGTATTTTTTTTGAAGTGTAAGGAGAAATCACATGTCCCGTAATGCAAGAAACAACGACACGACCCGCCCCCGCAAGAGTGGTGCGGCCAAGAATCGCCGTTTGCTGGAGCACCGCCGCCGTCTGGCCGCGCTGGGCGTTCCCGAAGACAAGGTCCTGCAGATGGATCATGAACGAATCCGCTTGTTGATTGCCAAGCCCGATCTGATCAAGGACTATGTGAAATAATCGGTTCCCATGGGTGTCTTGAAGCCGTCCGCATTCCAAAGATGCGGGCGGTTTTGTTTGGGGCCGAAGGGGAGGAGGGGCACGGCCCCGTGCAGGAGGATGGACGATGCAGATGTGGTTGGAAGCCGTTATGCTGGTGTGTTTTGGCGCCAGCTGGCCGTTGGCGATTTATCGGACGTGGAAAGTGAAAAACCCCTTGGGGAAAAGCATCCGGTTTCTGGTGCTGATTGAAATCGGCTATCTGGCGGGTTTGCTGAACAAGCTACTCTACCTGCCGGAGGACCCCGTCCGGTTCCTGTATCTGCTCAACCTAGTGATGGTGGGGATCGATCTGGGGCTGACGTTGTATTACCGTCGCCGCCCTCCACGGGAAACGACGGCCGGGTGAGTCCGGTGCTCAGCGGATGCGTCGGAGCAGCACCAACCCCAGAATGAAAAAGATCAACAGAGGCGCCCAGCCTGCCAAGACAGGGGGAATCAGTTGGTTTTTGCCCCAGGCGAGGCACAGGCCCATCAGAACATAATAGCCGAAGAAGGTCAACAGGGCGAGCAGGATGCCCAAGCCCATGCCGCGCCGACCGGTATGCATGCCGAAGGGCACACCCACCAGAATGACAATCAGGCAGAGCCAAGGGGAGGCCAGCCGGTAATGCAGGTCCACCAGCAGACGGTTCTGTGTCTCTTCGGAGAGGCCGCGGTGCTTGTCGATGAACTCCATGATTTCCAGAGAGGAGCGTTCCGTAGAATCCTTGATGACATTGAGGAAATCCCGGGGTTCTTCGGAAATCATGGTCATCTCCATACTGGGGATGCGGATAGGCAATCCATCCGGTTGTGCGGAGGGAAGGGGGTGGTGCATCTCCATGTCGGGAATGGGGGCGGGGGATTCGTCCACTTGTTCAGAGGGAAGATAATAACGCATCTCCACATTTTCAAACCACCAATGCTGGTCCACCCAACGACCGCGGGCGGCAACCAAGCGGAATTCATCCGAACCATCCGGCCGCCGTTGAATGAGGCTGATGCCGGTCATTTCATACGAGCTGGAGGGGAGGGGATCAAACCGGTCGATGACCCAGATGCGGTTGCCCACGACATTTCGGTAGGCGACGTTGCTGACAAAGTAGCTGGTGAGTTCCGATGAGCCCTGCTGCATTTCGGAAAACTGCCGGGTCCACAAAGTGGCCCACGGATTGAACAACTCGTTCAATGCCAGCAGAAAGAGGGAGCACCCCAAGCCGATCATCAAATAGGGGCGGATCAATTGGAACAGGCTGAGGCCGCTGGCGCGCATGGCGGTGATTTCGGAGTTTTTGCCCAGTTGCCACAGGGCGTACAGCAGGCCAAGCAGAAGGGAAACCGGCAGGATATAGGGAAGGTAGGTGGGCAGCAGGACGGCGTAGTAAACAAAAATCTGGCGGAAGGGGGTGCCAGCTTCCATGAAGTTGACGAAGTTGTCGAAGAGATCGATCAGGACGGCGATGATGGAAAAGCCAGCCAGCACATACAGCCAAGGCCGCATCAGATTGCGAAGAAGATAGTGCGGAATGAGCTTCATGGGAGCGGTGGCGGTTCTCCACCCGTGTGCCCCGGGGGGCGTCGCCCGGCGCTACGGCGCATGCTGTGCTGCACTGCTTTGTTCGTAGGGCATCCAGATTTGGCCGGTCCCGTTGCAACGCGTGCAGGTTTTCTTTTTCTCCGGATCGTTTCCGCAGCGGACGCAATCCTCCTTGACGAGATTACGGGTGGCGTCGCTCTTGAGGTTCCGGGCCCGTTCCTCGCCGCTGGTGGTGAAATACCAGGCACAGAACCCAATGGCGACGATTACGCCGATCATGCCCCAGCGGTATTTCAACGAAGACTGAACTTTGTGGTGTGGTTTATGGGGCATGTGAATTCTCCCTTCTGGAATCTACAGGATGAGCATGTCTTGGGGAAAAGTCAAGGTGTTGCGGGGGAGGGTTCGGGTTCGATGGCGACCTTCCAATCCTGTCCATCGAATTCTTCGGAAGAAGACCAGACCTGACCCAGCTGGTTGGTCCGCGAGAAATCTCCGCCCGAGCGGCATAGGAGATAGCGTTCTTCGGTGGTGTCGTTGGCATACCCCTTTAACTGGATGGCATAGAAATTTTCTCCCGGCTGGGTGACCCAAGAAGGAATCTTGACTTCCCAGAGGTCCAAAAACACTTCGCCATCGGAAGGGAGGTCATGGAACCGCTCTTGAGGGTCGACGGTGACGTTCTTCACCCAGTTGCCCATGATCCAATGGGCCATGTAGCCATCCCACCACCGGACATAAACCTGCTCTTCCATGTCGCCCGCAAAATCATGATCCGTCAAGATGTAGAGGGTGACGGTGTCGGATGCCGGAATGCGGCTGCTTGCGTTGGCTAGGAAATGGAGAGCCTCTCCGGGAACCTGTTCCGAGAGGCGAGCGTCATCACCGACGCCGTGATAGGCCCAATCCATGTGGAATTCGTTGGCCCCCGCCCCAGCGGCACCCAAGGCGGCAAACAGAAAGATGGACGCGATTTTATTCATAGCAATCTCCTATCCGGGCAAAGTCTAGCAGGGAGGGGAAGCCCGTGCAACCGCAATTTCGCCGCCTGCCGTTCCGGGGGGAACGTTGTTTTTCCTAGGCCGCAGTAAATTGCATGTTCAAAGGCTCGAATAATCTTGAAATAAAGCGGGAATCAGGTAGAACGCTTCAAAAAAATGCAGACCGTGCCCCGCCGGGGGGCCGGAGATAAACAGAAGGGTGTTGAGCATGAACAAGAAAACGTTGAAAGACGTGGATCTAAAGGGCAAGCGCGTGGTCATGCGCGTGGATTTCAATGTGCCGATCAAAAACGGTGTCATCAACGACGACACGCGGATCCGGGCAGCCTTGCCGTCCATTGAGTATATTCTGGGCCAGGGGGCCAGCCTCGTCCTGATGAGCCATTTGGGGCGTCCCAAGGGAAAAGGCTATGAAGCGGATTTCAGCCTGAAGCCGGTGGCGGATCATCTGGCCGGTCTGTTGGGCAAACCGGTGGCGTTTGCCGAAGACTGCCTGAAGGCGGATGACCAGGTGGCGGCGTTGAAGGCGGGCGAAATTCTTTTGCTGGAAAACACCCGCTTTTACAAAGAGGAAGAGGGAAAGGTCAAAAAGACCGAAGGCATGTCCGAGGAGGAGGTCAAGGCCCAAAAGGCGGAAATGAAGGAAAAGCAGATCGCTATGGCGAAAAAACTGGCCTCCTATGGCGATGTGTTTGTGAACGATGCATTTGGCAGCGCCCACCGCGCCCATGCCTCCACCGCCGTGATCGCCCGGTTTGTTCCCGTGAGCGTGGCCGGGTTCCTGCTGGAAAAGGAAATCCAGTATCTGGGAAATGCCGTCAACAATCCAGAGCGTCCCTTCGTGGCCATTCTGGGCGGCGCCAAGGTCAGCGACAAGCTGGCCGTGGTGAACAACCTGCTGGACAAGGTGGACACGCTGATCATCGGCGGTGGCATGGCCTATACGTTTCTGAAGGCTCAGGGGCACAATGTCGGCAACTCTCTGTGCGAGCCGGACCAGCTGGACTATGCCCGCGACATGATCGAAAAGGCCAAAACCAGCGGCAAGCAGCTCCTGTTGCCCGTGGACAACGTGGCGGCGGACAAATTTGATGCGAATGCCCAGACCCAGGTGGTTGGCGATGACATTCCCGACGGCTGGATGGCGCTGGATATCGGTCCCGGGAGTGTGGAGTTGTTTTCGGAAGCCATCCGCAAAGCCAGGACCGTGGTGTGGAACGGACCGATGGGCGCCTTTGAAATGGCGCCGTTCGCCAATGGCACCTATGGCGTGGCCAAGGCCGTGGCCGACAGCGGCGCCATCAGCATCATCGGCGGCGGGGACAGCGTTAGTGCCGTCAACAAGAGCGGGCTGGCGGACAAAATGACCCACATCAGCACTGGCGGGGGCGCCAGCCTCGAATTTCTGGAAGGCAAGGAACTTCCCGGCGTCGCTGCATTGAGCGACAAATAGACCCTCGTTTTACTATCCAATTCAACCAAGGACGAAAAAATGCGTAAAAAAATTGTAGCCGGAAACTGGAAAATGAATATGACGACCGAAGAGGCCGCCACCCTGGTCAACGCCTTGAAGGAAAACTTGGCCAACTTCCGGGAAGCGGAAGTGGTGGTCTGTCCGCCCTTCACCGCCCTGAGCACGGTGAGCCGACTGGTGCAGGGCACCCACATTGATCTGGGCGCGCAGAACATGTTCTGGGAAAAGAGCGGCGCCTATACCGGCGAAATTTCCGCCGCCATGCTCCGCGATTTGTATTGCCATTATGTCATTTTGGGCCACAGCGAGCGCCGCCAGTATTTCGGGGAGACGGATGAAATTGTCAACCGCAAGACCAAGGCCGCTCTGGCATCAAGCCTGCACCCCATCGTATGCGTGGGCGAAACCCTGGCCGAGCGGGAGGCCGGTAAGGTCGAGATGGTTATTCCAACGCAGGTCAAAGGCAGCCTCGCCGGGCTTTCCGCCAAGGAGCTGCTGGACTCCGTGATTGCCTACGAGCCGGTGTGGGCCATCGGCACCGGCAAAACCGCCACCAGTGAACAAGCGCAGGAGGTTCATGCCTTGATCCGCAAGGTTCTGGCGGAGATGTTCGATGCCACCGTGGCCGACGGCGTCCGTATCCAGTACGGCGGAAGCGTCAAACCCAACAATGCCAAAGAGCTCTTCGGCATGCCGGACATCGACGGCGGCTTGATCGGTGGTGCGGCCCTGGATGCGAAGTCGTTCATTGACATTGTCCGTGCGGCAGTCTAAAAGATAGGCTTTTCGTCGGCCTCCGCCATTGAAAAATGGACGGCGGGGCGTGGGAGGCGGTCCCATGCCCCGGTGTGTTTGCCTCTTGATCGTTGCGGCCGTGGAACTAGGAGATATAGAATATGACCATTTTGATTAGTCTTCTCTTGATTGTGGAAGTTCTCAGCGCGTTTCTGTTGATCGTGGTGATCTTGGCCCAGAAATCCAAGGATCAGGGCTTGGGCATGGCCTTCGGCGGCGGTATGGGCGAAAGCCTGTTCGGTAGCCGAGCCGGCAATGTGCTCACCCGCATTACCATTACGTTGGCGGTTGTGTTCATGATCACCACCATTCTGCTGGGCATTCTGTTCGCCAAGGGCCAGGGCCGCCGAGGCGGATCCGTGATGGACCGCGTGCCCGCGCCCGCGCCGGCCGCCGCCCCGTTGCAGGCCCCGATGGCCGATCCAATGGGCGGAGAATTGCAGATGGGGGATGAACCCATTCCCATGACCCTACCTGCCGCCACGCCCGACCAGCCCATCATGCTGGAAGTGAATGAAGACGGCGAGCTGGTGCCTTCCGTCCTGATCGAGGAATCTGCGGTGCTCGAAGAGAATGCCGTGCCCGAAGTGGTGGTGGAGGATTCGGTTTCGGACGAGATGGCCGCCCCTGCGTCGGAAGCCCCTGCTTCGGCGGAAGCCGAAGCGGCGCCTCAAGCTACCGGGGAGCCGGTTGAGGAGTAATTCTTGTGAGGCTCGGCTTGGCGACATCATCCCCGCGCTTTTCCGGCGCGGGGATTTTATGTCTCGTAGTGGTTTTTGTGCTTTTCACCTCCGCCTGCCATCGGCGGGAAGATGCGGAAGCATCCGTTCCCACGCTACGCTTGACCACCCTGCGCCTTCGGGGCTTTGATCCGGCCCAGGCGGGGGACCAGGCATCCGTACTGGCTACCGGAAGGATTTATGAAGGGCTGCTCCAATATGACTATTGGGCCCGGCCCTATCAGGTGGCGCCCCTGCTGGCCGCGGCCTGGCCGGAGGTGTCCGACGATGGACGACTCTGGCGGTTCCAACTCCGGAAAGGCATATTCTTTTCGGACGATCCGTGTTTCCAGGAAACTGGCGGCCGTGGCCGCGAAGTTACGGCGGAAGACGTGGTGTATTCCCTAAAACGAATTGCCGACGTGAATGTCGGTTCCAGCGGATATTGGATTTTCCGCGGGCGGGTGGCCGGACTGGACGCCTTCCGGGAAGCCAGCCGCACCACCCGTTCCGCCGCCCTGTATGAAGAGGAGGTGGAAGGGCTTCGGGCCGTGGACCGCTATCTTCTTGAAATCCGCCTAGTGGCGCCCTATCCCCAGCTCCCTTGGGTGTTGGCGATGCCGTATGCCTTTGTGGTGCCGCACGAAGCCGTTGAATTTTATGGCGCGGAATTTATCCACCACCCTGTGGGAACCGGGCCCTATTGTCTTGCGTCCGCGCAGCAAAATTATCGCTATGAATACCGGCGGAATCCGAAATGGAAGGAAACCGGCCGGGAGGATGTGGTGCCGTTGGATGATGCGCCGACGCCGGATGCCGGAAAACCCTTGCCCCTCATTTCCCGTATTGTCGATTCAGTGGTGGGGGATCCTTCCACGGCTTGGCTTCTGTTCCTGTCCGGCGCCTTGGATGTGGCGCCGGTGACGCTGGAACAATGGGACAGCATCCTCACGCCGGAACAGGAATTGCGTCCTGAATTGGCGGCCCGGGGCATTCGCCTGAGCCGATCTCCTCAACTGGCGGTCACCTATACCGCCTTCAATATGGACGACCCGGTTGTCGGCCCGAACAAAAAATTGCGCCAGGCGCTTTCCTGCGCTTTCAATTCCGACGAATGGCGGCAATTTCAAAACGGGCGCATCATGGTGCCCACGGGGCCCGTGCCGCCCGGTGTGGCGGGGCATTCCAAAGAGCCTCCGCCTTATGGCTTCGATCCCGTGCGTGCGACGAAACTGCTGGCCGAGGCGGGCTATCCGAACGGCCGGGACCCCGAAACCGGCCGCCGGTTGAAGCTGACCTTGGAGCTGGGCTCCGCCGATAATCCGGAGGCCCGGCAGGCGGCGGAGCTCATGGCCAGCTTTATGGAACGGATTGGGGTGGTGCTGGAGCTCAGCTACAATAATTGGCCCGCCTTCCTGCAGAAGATCGAGCGTCGGCAGGCCCAGATGTTCACGGTGAGCTGGCTGGGGGATTATCCGGATGCCCAAAACTTTCTCCAGCTTTTCGACAGCCAAAACATATCCCCCGGTCCCAACCGGGCCAATTATCAAAGCGCCGACTTTGACCGGTTGTACCATGCCATGAGCGCACTTCCCGCTTCAGAGGAACGGGACGCACTATGCCGTGCCGCCAGCGCGGTGGTGTTGGAGGACTGCCCCTGGATTCTGATGGCCTATCCCATGGCCTTCACCGTCTATCATGACCGGCTCGGGAACTACAAACGGCATGATTTTTCCTGGGGGCAGGAGAAATATCTGTCGTTGAGCATGCCGGATTGACGCTGTTTCGCCCTGTGCCTGGGTCCACCGATGGAAAGAGTCTTCATGCATGGCCCTCCTCCCACCGGTCGGCCTAGAGGTCGGAAAAAGTGGTACCCCGGACAGGGATCGAACCTGCGACCTGCGGTTTAGGAAACCGCCGCTCTGTCCAACTGAGCTACCGGGGCAATTCGGGCAGAATTCAAATATAATTCCGTCGGGCATTCAAGTCCGCTGTTGCCCAACGGGGAAAAATACCCTACAACCCGAAGGAACAAAGGATGCGGAAATGAGCTTTACCTATTTGTCGATTGCCTCGCCCTTGCATGATCCGAAAGCCTTGTCCGCCGCCTTGGCGGACTATGAGCAGGCGTTAAAGGCGCTGGGAGGAAGACCGCAGTCTGCGCTGGAACCGGAGCCGGAGGGCTGTCCGTTTTATTTCATCCAGACTGGCGGCGTGGAGAATGACGTGATCCGACGCTACCGATCCCACGTGCAGCAGGGAACCGCCGGGCCCGTCCTGCTGGTGGCGCATCCAGGGCATAATGCCCTGTCGGCGGCCCTCGAAATTCTGGCGCAGGTGAAGCAGGAAGGGGGAATGGGGCGTATTTATCTTCTGCGCGGCCAAGAGGATGAGGCAGTTCTCGCCGATATGGCGCAGACCATCCGGTGTCTAGAAGCCAATCAAAAGCTGTCGCAGGATCGAATCGGGCGGATCGGAGCCTCCTCCGACTGGCTGGTGGCGAGTTCCCAGCGCTCGGACGTGGTGACGCGCCGTTTTGGGGCCAGAATGCTGGAATTGCCATTGGAGGAATTGCAGGCGCATATCGCCCGGCATGTTCGGCCGGAAGACGGGCCGGAATTCGCCATCTGGCAGAAGGCGACCGCCCACGGCGCCGTCAGCCGGGAAACGTTCGCCCATGCCGTCGGGATTGCCCGCGCCCTTCGTGAGGTGGCACGATTTCATCGGTTGTCCGCCCTGACCCTCCGTTGTTTTGATCTGCTCCGACAGGAACAGAACACGGGTTGCCTGGCTTTGTCCCTGTTGTCGGATGAAGGCCTCACGGCTGGTTGTGAAGGCGACATTCCATCTATTGTGTTGCTACGCTGGCTGTGGCATTTGACGGGCCGCACCGCATGGATGGCCAATCCCGCAGATATGGATGCCCGACGCGGGGACATCCTGCTGGCGCACTGCACCGTGCCGCTGGGCATGCTGGAGCGGTATGGTCTGCAGACCCATTTTGAGTCCGGCCTGGGCGTCGGCCTGTCCGGCCAGTTTCCCATGGGGCCGGTGACTCTGTTGCGGATCGGCGGTGCCGAGATGGACCAGTGGTGGGGGGTGGAAGGTTCGCTGGTTGAAAACGGGCATGATGCCCGGCGGTGCCGGACCCAAGCCCGCATTCAAGTACCGGCACCGGCCGTCTGCGAACTGTTGGATGCCCCTTTGGGCAACCATCTGGTCATGGCGCCGGGGCATGTGAAGCGCTTGTTCCGAGAAGCCTTTCACCTGCTCGATGGGCCAAAAGGGCGTTGCGGAGATGGCGAAGGCGGAGTAGGATGCCTCCCATGAGACGATGGAGTGCCATGCTGGTTCTGCTGGCGGGGACGGTTGCATGTGCGGATGCGCCCTCCTCCGTCCGTCCGTTTGCCGACTACCAGGTCATTTTGGACCGTAAGCCCTTCGGTACGCCGCCGGACCGGAACGCAGCTCCGGTGGAGCGGGTGGTGTCCATCCAGGAATCCTTCGCCGCGCAGATGCAGATTCTCGCTTTCTATGAAGAGGATACCAATGTCCGCGTGGCGATTGTGGACCGCCGGGACAACAGCTATTTCTCCCTACTGACGGGGGAGAGCGAAGGCGGCATCGAATTGATTGATGTGGACTACGAAAAAGAGGAAGCCGTTCTCAAGAAGGGGGAGGAAGTCGTGGTGCTGACCATGGGTAGCGCGGGATCGTCCCAGGTGCTTTCCGGAACGGAGCGGGAAGAGCGCGCCAAACAAGCCGCCGAACGCCGCCTTTCCTATGCCGAGCGCCGAAAGCAACGAATGCTGGCGCGCCAGACCCCGCAGGAAATTCCGAAGCCCATCTATACCGGCAAGGAGCTCGAAGAGCATTTGCAGAACTATCAAATGGAAGTGATTCGCCAAGGCCTTCCGCCATTGCCCGTGCAGCTCACGGCCGACCGGGATGCCCAGTTGGTGGAGGAAGGCTATCTGCCTCCCGTGGATGAACAGGGATTTGAAATCGATCCTCATGCCGTGGTGCCCGAGGGTTATGAGGAATACGGCGAATATGAGGATGGTTATTACGACGAAGGGGACTACGCCTATTAGCAGGCGTTGATGTTGCCGGTCAACGGACGCGAGGGGGAGGAAGAGGTATTGGCCGGTTGCCGCCGGATGGTTCCCCGGCCGTGGGACCGCCCAGCACCGTTCGTGCTTTTGCGGCCAATTGGGTGGCAAAGGCATCTCCGGCTCCCGACAGGCGGATGTCCCGGAACGCGGATGATTGATAGGTGCGCGCCACCGTTCGGATGGGATTGCCGTTCAAGGCAATTTCCAAATACCTTAAGGCCTTTCCGGTTTGGCCGAGCCGTGCCGCCAGCACGGCGGCTTCCAGAAACAAGGCTTGCGACGGCGGCTGTGAAATCAGGAAGCGCTCCAACCGATCCAGGGCCAGGGGATATTCGCCGAATTGGGAGAGGAGGGCGGTTTGCAGGCGGACGGCCGCCGCATCTTCCGGATGCCGGGCCAAATATCGGCTCAACCATTGGGAGGCTTGCGCCGGTTGGTTCTGAGCTAGGGTGCTCATTGCGAGGTTAAACAATACAGCGGCATCACCCGGACGGAGCCGATGGGCCAGCCGGAACTGTTCCTCGGCTTCTCCGATTCGATTTTTTTGGAGAAGAAGAGCCCCGTAATGATTACGGAGCGCCGCCGTGTCGCCCTCCGCCGCCATCGCCATCCGTATGGCCTGCAACATAAGTTGCGGAGAGGCGCCTTCCGCCAGGCCGTGGGCAAGAAGCACCCAGTGGTTCCGGATGAACCGGTCGCGGGTCAGATGGCGGAGGTAGCGGTTGCCGTTGCCCGGCGCCGGCGAATAAGCCCATCCGGACGAGGCGAAGGGGTCCTTCAGGGGCTGGGGAACAGGCGCGCCGAGCATGGAAGAGGACGTATAGCGGGCCCGGTGGTTTTTGCGGCTCCAATCTCGTTGGGCATACTTGATGGCCACCATCAGCAGGAGCAACATGATCGCCGCGCCGCCCGTCACCGTGGCCACCAAGCGGAGGATATGCTTCCGGGTGGTGGTTTGGGGCGGGATGCGTGGATCCCGGGGAGGGCGATAGTACTTCCGGGGCGGAATGCGGTTGGGCACGTTCGGAGAAGAGGGCGCAGAGGCCTCGCCAGCATGTTCATCAAGAAAAGCCATTTCCCTCAAAAGATAACCAAGCTTTCCGGCTGGTGCAAGCGAGAATATGAAGTTTATAACCCATTTATACACAATTTCTTAACAATTTTTTCGGCGCCACGCGTGATCAAAACGCTTTACTTTATTTCACCAAATAAAGCTGGAGATTTCCCCGGCCCTTTGGTTAGCTTGCATGCAGAAGTAAAGACTATCCCCGAAAAGGAGTTGTGTATGAAAAAGTGGTTGGCAGGATTGGCGTGTGTGGGATTGTGTATGGCGGCATGGGGACAGGCTACGTTGCCGACCAGTTTTTCTGGGCCCGACTGGAAAACGGCGGCAAGCCTGCCGGAGGGCTGGACGAGCGCCATGGGCAACGACTATGGCGCCAACTACGATGGAGAGGGGGGAGTGGCCGGTGGATTTCGTGCGACAGGCCAGGCGTTGACCATTCATTTTTCCGGGACGGCAACATCCTTGAGTTATTGGCTTCGCCACAACAAGTCAGGATTGGATTGGGCCGCCGCCGTCAATGAATTCAAGGTGGAGGAGTCGGTGGATGGCGCAACATGGACGGATTTGCGGGTGTTTTCCGCCACGGAGGTCCTCCCCTCCACTGCCACAATGTTTACCGATACGCCTTCCGCCTCGGCGCAGTATATTCGCTTTGTTTATACTGCCAAGGGGAGCGACGGCGGCAACGTCGGCATTGATGGCGTGACCGTGGCCGGTGCGAGTGGCCCGGCCGTGTTTTCCATCGGATTGACCCCGGATGCAGACTTTACGGTGAACCAAGGGGACAGCGCTACGGTCGTGGCGGCGCCCCGCAATGCAGAGGGGGATGTCACGTATACTTGGTCGGTTGAGCCTGTGACGGGCGGATCGGGTTCCGGCGACACGTTCACCATTGACTCGTCTGTTCTGGGACACTTCACGGTAACCTGTGCCGCCACGGATGGTGTTTCCAGCGCCAGCAATAGCGTGGGCTTCACGGTCGTGGAGCCGGGGGCAGAGCCGGACCTGCTGATTACATTTGATGCAACCAGCTCTAGTTCTCCCGGTTATACCGCCACCTCCTTTACATCGGATGGAGTGCTCTTCGATGTCCTCCGTTGTTACGGTGGCGATTCCGCGGTGGACGGCAAAGCCTTGCGCATCCAATACTACGGCACGGCCCAAACCAATGGATACATCAAGAATGCCGAAGCCTTTGAAGCGCCCATTTCACGCGTGAGTTTTGATTACAAGGTCGGCGGCTCAGGAAGCGCTCATCTCGGCAAGGATTGGACCCTACAGGTCAGCACGGATGGGGAAGCATGGGAAACAGTGGCCACCGTGACAACCGCAACGGATTGGCAGACAGCGGATGCGGCAACCATCCCTGCCGGGGCGTTCTACTTTAGAATTACCGGCTCCCATACCGGCAGCGCCAATTTTTTGCTGAATGTGGATAATGTGGCATTTTGGTTTGGCGAGCCCGTATTCGGCGTGTCGATTTCCGGCGTGGCCGAAGGCGAACGCATCCCGCAAGGCGTTGAAACAAGTTTGACGGGCATAGCCGGCGGCGGCACCGGCCCCTATTCCTACAGCTGGGACGGCGGCACGCTGGGAACCGCACAAGGCGAAACGTTTATCATCCCGGGGACCACGGCGACCGGCTCCTATACCGTCACCCTGACGGCAACGGATGAAGGCTCTGGAGGCGAGCAGGTTTCCGACAGCGTATCCTTCTCCATCGACCCCCTGTATTCCATCACGGTTTCCTCAACCTCCAACGGGACGGTGACGCCGGATGTGACGACCGCCATGGCTGGAGAGGAAGTCTCGTTGGCCATCGTTCCTGCCGAAGGGTATACCCTGCAGAACCTGCAGGCGACCTGGAGCGGCGGCCAAGTGACGGTTTCCAATCAGGCCTTCTTCATGCCCGCCGGCGATGTAACCATTTCTGCCACCTTCCGGCAGGTGCAGGATAGCGCCACTCTGCCGTTTGAATGGCATGGCCCCTGGCGCAACACACTGGTGGACGGCATGAGCGCTGTTTCGTTGGGAACGGACTATAGTGATGGCAATTTCGATAAGCAGGACAATGGAGCGGCCGCCTTCTCTTCGGCAGGCGCCATGCTCTCCATTCGGTTCAACAGCGAAGCGGCCACGCTTGCCTACTACATCCGCGGCCAGAGCATCAGTGGCATCTTTTCCATCCGCGTGCAGGAGTCCGTGACTGGCCAGGACGGCACGTGGACGGATGTGGCGGTGTACACCACCGGCAACCTCAGCAACGCCACGCAAATTGTGACGAATGACTTGTCCAGTGGATCCCGTTATGTCCGTTTCTGGTACGAAACGAAAGACGCCGGCAATTTCGGCATCGACGGCATTGTGATTTCCGCCGCCGGTGGTTCCGGCGGCTCTTCCCTGATTGTCGTCTCCGGCAACACGACGGGCGTGGTGGGCGAAGAGATGGAACTGGCCTTGACGGTGTCCACCGGTGAGACCAACTTTGACGATTGGATTCTCAACCTGAAGGATCCAAATGGCGTGGATCTGGATTATTACTTCGCGTCGGGCAATTTTGCCTTCACCCCGGAACTGGAAGGGGCTTTTATCTTGTCTGTGGATGCCGGAGTGGCCTCCAGCAACATCACCCTGATGGTGACGGCGGTCCCGGTGGATGTGCCGATTCCGGAGGTGACTTTTGATGTCACAACGGGGAACTTCTCGTTTGAGATTCCTTCTGGATTCAGTGGCGTCCGGTTGCAGGGGAGTATGAATCTGGTGGTTTGGGCGGATCTGGTTTCGGGAACGGATTACAGCATCACTGGCGGCCAGGTCACCATTCTGACGGGCGTGGCGGATGTTCGGCTCATCCGTGTCTACTGGCAACAATAGCACGGCGCAAAAACATCAAGGCCGGTCCGGTTGGATCGGCCTTTTTTGTTGGGTGGAAGGTCTAGGTGGCGGCAGGCGCTTGTTCGTCAGACGGTGAATTTATCGAAGAAGATGTGCTGCGGCAGAACGCCATGCTTCGTGAGGACGGCAATGGCGGCATCAATCATGCCGGGGGAGCCGCACAAATAGCTTTCATGTTCAGCGAGTCGGGATAGATGGCGGATCACGGCATCGGTCACCAGGCCCCGTTCGCCTGTCCAGCCGGAGTCTTGTGGCTCGTCGGAGAGAACCGGGATGAAGGTGAACCAAGAGGCTTTTTCCCGAAAGGCCGCCCATTCGTCCAGCAGATATAAATCTTGCCGGGTGCGGGCGCCGAAGAAGAAATGGGTGGGGCGTTGTAGAAACGTGCGGAGCATTTCCTGGAAAAGGGAACGCAGGGCCGATATGCCCGAACCCCCGGCAATGCCGATGATCGGCCGTTGCGAACCGGACAAGTGAAACAGCCCCATCGGCCCTTGAAAGGCGATGGGGTCTCCAATGGAAAGAACATCGTGGATCCAGGTGGAACATAGTCCGCCCGGGACTTTTCGAATAATCAATTCGATGTGCTGGGGATCGACCGGTGCCGAGGCCAGAGAATAGTTCCGCAGGACGGGGGCAGCGGGTTCGGGCAAGACCTGGGCCTCCAGACGGATGAACTGCCCTGCACGGTAGGAAAAGGGGGAATGCCGCTCCATCTCAATGCGAAGATGTACAATGTCATGGGTGAGGGCGGTTTTGCCCACCACGTTTCCACGATAACGTTGAATGTCCATGGCCGTCTCCTTCTGTTGGTGTTGCGTTCTGCAGGAGAAATACAAAATGGAATGGGGGTGTGTCCCCTATAGAATTTTGAATTTTGGCAAATCCTGCAAATCAATCATTCCCGCCAAGGTGCCGTCTTCGGCCACCACGACAAGATCATCAAACCGATGGTGTTGGAAAATGGCCAATGCATCGGCCGCCAGCCGCCCCGTTGGAATGGAAAAGGGTGCACGGGTCATTAAATCCGCCACGGGCCGCGTATGGAAATCTGCCGCGCCGTCGGCGAGGTAGCGGCGGAGGTCGCCATCAGTGAGGAGCCCCTGGACCCGTTGAGCCGCATCCACAATCACCACGGCGCCAGCCTGGGCCTCGGTCATGGCCATTACGGCGTCCCGGATGGTGGCGTTTTCCCGGACGGCGGCCAAACGGCTTCCGGTGCGCATGATGTCCTCCACCTTCAACAGCAGGGCCCGTCCGATGGCTCCGCCCGGATGGAAGCGGGCGAAATCTTCCCGGCTGAGCCCTCGGGCATCCAGCAACGCCACCGCTAGGGCATCCCCTAGGGCGAGGCACACGGTGGTGGATGCCGTCGGCACTAGATTGAACGGGCAGGCTTCCTTCTCCACGGAGGCATCCAGCAAAATGTCAGCATGGCGGGCCAGCGTGGATTGTAGGTCGCCCGTGAGGGCGATGATTCGGACCTCTGTCCGCTTGATCAGCGGAAGAAGATGGACGATTTCATCCGATTCGCCGGAATACGACAAAACAATGACGGCATCCTTTTCCCTCAGGAGGCCCAAGTCGCCGTGCATGGCTTCGGAGGGATGCAACACCGTGGCCGCTGCGCCTGTGCTGGTCAAGGTGGCGGCGATTTTCTGCCCGATATGAAATGACTTGCCCACGCCAGTCACGATGATTCGGCCTTCCCGATTCACCGTGGAGAGCAACAATTCCACGGCTTCGTTGAACGCCGACGAAAGCCTTCCGCGTGTCCGTTGCAGGGAGGCAATTTCAATATCCAGAACCGATTGCGCTTTATCCAAATGGGAAACAGTCTCGCTCATGATGGACACATCCTATCCCAGAGTCGGCATTCCCACAATGGGAATTGCGCGGCGGGGTAGCTCGTCCTAATTGAACAAATCAGCCGGGTTGAGGTTTTCAGGCCGCCACGACGGATTCTCAAAGGTGCCGGTCAGCCGGAATTCCAGCAGGCGGGTGACGGGCCACGTGGCCAGGCGTACCAAGGTGGCCACCGGTCCGCCCCGTAGTAGCTGCACTTCCACCCGGTAGTTCAAACTTTCGTCAAACCCATAAGAGCCGCGGGCTTTGACGCTGAAGATGTTGCCCTCCAATTGAATGTCCCGGGAATAGATGCGGCTGTCGTGGATGGTGTAGGTTCCGCCTGCATCGGTTTGGGCGAACCAGTTAAAATCGGGCAGGATTCGGGACAAAATGGAGGTCAGGCCCGTGAACAGGGGCGTTTCAAAAATCAGCCCGTTTCGGATGTCCACCCGTCCGTTGCCGGTCATGTGTGGGCCGGTGTGGGGGCCGATGTACCCCTGGATGGCGCCACGGGAGTCCACGGTGCCCCGTAGCTTTTCCGTCGGCTGGCCCAAGGAGGCTTCCAGCAGGTCACTGAGTTGAACGCCTTGGGCTTGATATTGGACTTCATACCGCCAGTCGGCATCTGTTTGAACGGGATACAAGCGGCCGGCCCCGGCGGCCTGGCCTCCATAGGCGGTGGCGTTGACATTGGTGAATGTCAATTGCCGCCCCTTCACCAGCAGGTCAAATTCGGCGGCATCCGCTTCCCAACGGTCAAATCCGAAATTCTTCGCCTCCACGTGGCACTGCAACTGGTTCAGTGAGAAATTGAAATAATCAATCAAGCCTTCCGCATGGATACGCGTGGGACCGTTCAGTCGGAAAGGCATCATGAAGTTTTCCACGCCGGGACCGATTAACGCCGCCGTATCCCGTGGGTTCAAGGTGCTTTCCACATCCATGCGGAGCGTTTGGTTGGAAAAAGCCATATGCAGTTCCCCCCGTGCCGCTCCTTCCGGCCGCAGAATGGTGGCGTGGGTCAAATGCATCACTTCGTTTGTGATGTTCAGATACCCCTGGACGGAGTGGAGCAGAACCCCATTCATGACGAGGTTGGTGGCCCAGACAGGGCCGTAGCAGTAGATTGCGGGATCGCCGATGGTTCCCCCCACCTGGACCCGCCCTTTGCCCGGTTCGTCCATTTCAAACCAGTTGACGATGTTCTGCATATTGGGCGTCAGAAGGGGTTTGATGTGGTGTGGGTTGAACGATCCGTCCAAGGTGGCCTGGAACCGGCGGGTGCCCAGATGCAGGGACCCATCTTGAATGTGCACCCGGCTGGCGTGCGGGCCCTCTGCAAGCTGGAGCTCTGCTTGATCCAGAATCAGTTCCGCTCCGGTCTTACGCACAGAGGCGGACAAGGCCTCAATCGGGACATTCTGAATGCGGGCGTTTGCAACAGAGACCCGTGCCGAGACATTTTCCAGTACATTGGTGAGGGGGGCCGGGCCCAAGCGGAGGTCCAATTGGAGGGGGAAATCATAGTTGGTGGAAAGCTCCGCCGCCCGTGTGCGCAACTCAGGAGGCCCCATATCCAGCAAGAGGCTGGGCGGAAGGGTGTTGTATACATGAGCGGAAACCATCTGGTTGGTGGTGTTGTAGCGCCCCGACACCGAGAGCACCTCATCCTGCCGGTGCAGTTGGATGTCGGGAATCAGCAACTCATGGTTCTTCCAGGACGCTTCCAGGGTATACTCGTCGAAATCCACCCCCCGGATTCGAATGCCCTCTGGACTGAACAACCGGAGGAAGGCCGTGTTTTGCTGGGGATGGGCCATGTATACGGCAAATGTGAAATGCGCGGTGGGGGGGGAGGGGAAAGAGATTTCATTGAGTTGCTCGACCGCCAGCAGGATGCTTTCAGGAAGGTGGTCAAGGGCTTCCGTCAGCAGACGTAGCGGATGGTCCATGGGTTGTGGCGCATCCGGCCGAGGCTCTGGCGCGGGATAGACGGCGCCGCGCCCCTGGATCCGGATGCCGAGGAAGGTGGCTTCAACACGCCGCAACAGATACTCGTGCTCCGACGCGGAAATACTCAGCTGGATTTGCTCCACCAGCAGTTCGCGCCGTCCCTGCCGTGCTCGTTCGCCTTCGCCGCCGAACGCGGCCCGCAGGGAGCCGTCCTCCACCGTCAGAACGGGGATGAGCGCCTTCTGGCGGATGGCCCGGAAAGGATTGGCCGCCACGGTCAAGGCTTTGGCCTCCAGCAGAGCCTCCGGGGCTTCCCGGCTGGGGAAGATCCGCACATCCTGCGCCACCATGCCCCGGTCCAATTCCAAGGTCACCCGTTTGACTTGAAGGTAATATCCCTCCCCGGCTAGGCGGTCTAGGAACCGATTGGTGAAATAGGTCGGAAAGCCCACAAGGTGCAAATAGGAAAAAACCGCAACCGAAAGCAGCAGTAGAAACAGAAAAAGACGGATTCCCCACCTAGCGGCATGTTGCACGAGATGCCAAACAGACCGCCCCAGTCGGCGGGGAGCGCTGGCCGATGGCATCGGCATGTGTTCAGGAGATGGCTTCACACTGTTCATTCTATCCCGCGTTTCTCTTTCGGGGAAAGCCGAAAACCATCCTTTGTTTTCACTACCATCCCATAAGGACAAAACGGGAGCGTGAAAACGCCTGAATTATTGGTGTTTTCATCCGAAGATTTGATGATGTGATTTGGGAGCGGGTCGGTCAGGGATATTTCTCCGTTGCGTCGGCGGGGCTACTGTCCCGTGGGACCCCGGGAAGCAGGCCTGTTCGGGCCTGTCGCACAAGCGCGGCGGCGAAGAGCCGGAAGGCTGACCACGTGGCTCCATGGGCTAAACGTTCGGCTCTTGCGCTCCACCCCATGTTGGCGCGCCCTCTTGGCCGCCCCCGCCGTCACGCCTACGGCGGTCCCGCCCTGCGAGCTTCGGGAGGGGGGAGGCGCGGCTTCATGCTTCGGCCCGTTATGGTGCATTTGGCGCTCCATCGGTTGACGAATTCTTCGATGCGAGAGGAGTTGATGAAGAGAAAATAAATTTTCTCTTGACATTCTTGCTCATCGGGAGTGGACTAGCGGCAGTTCCAACGGAGGTTCGTATGAAAAGCTTCATGAGGTGGACGGGGGTTGGATGGATTGCGGTAAGCGTGGCCAGTGTCTGGGCGTTTCCAAGCTGGATGGGCGTATATGGAGGCTATGCAACCCACAATGGCTCAAATCCGGGCGTATACACCATCCTGATGAACCAAGACTATTACGGGCTTCATGCTGAGGTTGGCATCGGCATCGGCAATCACTGGACGACCCATGCGATGACCTACATGGGCCATACGGA
>JAISGX010000103.1 GCA_031262805.1 Verrucomicrobiota bacterium
GCATTCGAACAAGCCGTTTCCAAAACCCGCGCCCAGGACGACAAAGCCGTCCTTTCCGCCTCAGGCGCCGCCAACCAAACCGCCGCCATTCTCGTCAACGACAAGGCCATTCCCTACCGGGCGGAGACCTACGAGCGCACCCTGGTGCACCACTACCAAGCCATGAACTACCTGGCCGCCAACGATTTGTCCGGCGCAGGGGTGGAAGTCCGCCGTGCCAACCAAGTGCAGGAGGATGCCCGTCGGCGCTTCGAGCGGGAAGCGGCCAAAGCGGGGCGGAAGGCGGAGGCCGCGCAGGGCGGGGAGGAGGACCCCGGCTTGTCCAAAGTCTATGCCGGCCTCAATGAGCTCGCCGGCAGCGTCAAAGCCTCCTATCAGAATGCCGCCACCTTTTACCTCTCGGCGGTGATTTGGGAAATGTTGGGCCTCCCGAATGATGCGTACATTGATTATAAAAAAGCGTTGGAAATCGTTCCCGGCAACGGATATCTCCAGCAAGACGTCATCCGGTTGGGCAAACGGCTGGGGATGCGGGAGGATGTGGCCGACTTTTCCCGGCGCTTTCCGGCCATGGCCGGCACGCCGGCCGACGGCGCCGGGCCCTTCCAGGGCAAGGGCCGCCTCGTCGTGGTTTATGAGGAAGGCCTTGTACCGTCCAAAACCTCCTTTTCCCTGCCGTATCCGCTCTTCTCAGATGGCGCCATCGGCATGCTCGCCATTCCGATGTACTCCGCCACCCCTCCGCCCGCTCTTCCCCTGACGGTCTCCATGGAAGGAAAAGGCGTCGGCCAGAGTGTCCCCATCTGCAACATATCCGCCTTGGCCGGGCGGGCCCTAGCGGAAAAAATGCCGGGTATCGTAACCCGGCAGATTGCCCGTTCCATTTCCAAGGGCGTGGCCACCAGCCAGGCGGAGGGTTGGGGCGCACTCGCCCTGTCGCTTTACAGTCTGCTTTCCGAACAGGCCGATTTGCGGAGCTGGTTGACGCTTCCCGCCCACATCCAGATCTTCAGCACCTGGGCCGCTCCGGGGCAGCCGACGGTTTCCCTTTCCTCTCCATCGGGCGGGGTTTTCTTTTCAGAACCTGTATCCCTCTACGCCGACAAAACGACCCTTATGTATATCAGCCGGATCGATTTGGCTTCCTATTGCAAAATTTTTATACAACCATAATGGGCAGACGATGAAAGGGTAAGGAGCGACCGATGAAAAATACATGGAAATGGTTGATTTCAGGACTCGTTTTCGGGTTGGGCGCAATGGCCTTCGCCGCGCCGACAGCCGCCTTGTTTGTTCAAAACCGCGCCGGTGCGCCGCTGGAAGGGCAAATCGATGCCTTCGGCGACATGCTGGCCGCCCGCCTCTCCGATGCCGGCTTTGGAGTCATTCGTGCGCAGGATGTCCTCTCCCGGTTTGCCGAATCCCGCGACGCGGCCGATGCCCAACTGATCCGCCAGGCGGTGGAAGTGCTCCAGAGCGTCAAATCCGAAGGCACGGTGGATGAGCCCACAGAAGCCGCCTCGGCGCTTCGCCTCTCTCAGCTCATGAATGCGGAACTGTTGGTGATGGCTTCCTTGATTTCTGTCGGCGACAACCGGGTGCGCGTCAACAGCTACGGCATGGACCAAGAAAGCACCGTGAAGGTGCTCCGGATGGGCCTGCGTATCCTCGACGGCGCCACCGGCGCCCAGCTGTATGGCGACGCCGTTGCCGTGACCGACCGCGTGATGCAGGGCGGGAACATTCAGGTGCAGGCCGGCGACCAGCTCAATGACCTGCTGGATCGCGGTGCGGCCGATCTGGCCATGCGCGTGGCCTCCAGCACCGACCGCATCCAGAGCGAGAGGACTCCTGCCGATTCCTCCCTGGCCCGGGTCCAGGTGCAGACCTCCACGGATGGCGCCACCGTCGAAGTGGATGGCGTGGCGGTGGGGAGCACCCCGGGGGCGTTCCAGCTTCGGCCGGGCGTGCACCGCATGCGGATTTCCAAGGAAGGCTATGCCACGTGGGAGCGCAGTGTGAATGTGAGCGACGGCCAAGTACTGCAAGTGGCCATGGATTTGTCGGCCCATGGCCTGGCCCGCAAGGGCGAGCTGGAGGCCCAGGAGCGCTTGGACGACATTGCCCGCGAACAAAGCACCGCCACGGCCGCCATGAAGGGCGGCGTCGCCTCCATGGCCAGCAACAGCTACATCCGCCTTGAAGGCATGCCGGAAGTCTTGAGCGTCGGCGGAGACCCTTCGTCCTCCGCCCCGGAAGTGATCAACGTGATCCAGCATGATGGCAACTGAAGAAGGAGAAACAGCCAATGAAGATGAAAGCAATGATGGCGGGAGGAATGCTTCTGGCCGCCCTCTGGACCGGCGGATGCGCCGCGCCCAATACCTCCGGCCTGACGGCCGGCATGGATTCGGATGATCAAGGCATCATGCAGTCCTATCTGCAGACGGACAACACCCGCCTCGCCCGCTTTTTGATTGTGGAGGATGTGGTGGCCGCTCAATCCCGCAATGGGTTGATGAAGGCCAATGTCAAACTGACCTCCCGGCACAACAAGACCGTGGTGGTCCAATCCAAATTCGCTTGGTTTGACGCCGACGGCATGGAAATCGATCCGGATGGCGACCCCTGGCGCCCGCTGACCCTGCACGGCCGCGAAACTCGCTCCATCCAGGGCGTGGCCCCCAGTGCCGCCGCCGTATCCTTCCGCCTGCGCATTCGCGAAGGCGAACAAACCCGCAAATTCATGTAGAAACGAGCAAAAGGAGAACGAATAATGAAATCTTCACTGAAATGGATGGCCCTCGCCGCCTCTCTGGTGTGGCTGGCCGCAGGATGCACCACGACGGTTCGATATGGCGATGCCACCTCCTCCAAGCCCCTCAGCACGGACTTCGGTTCGGCCGATTTGCAGCAGATTGTCGCCAAGATGGTGGACTCCATGTTGAGTTCCGATGCCACGGCGGAAATCACCGCCACCCGCCGTCCGGTGCTGATTGTCGATTCGGTCAAAAACAAGACCATGCAGCATATCGACACGGAATCCATCACCGACAGCATCCGGACCCGCTTGATCCGGTCGCGGAAGTTCTCCTTCCAGGACCGCACCACGGAAAAAGCCTTGACCGAGGAACTGGCCTATCAGCAGGTGGCGTCGGAAAAACCGGTGGCATACGGCCAGCAGACGGCGGCGGAATATATGCTCACCTCGAATCTCTCCGAGATCGAACAGAGCGCGGGCCGTGTGAAAGATGTGTACTACAAGTTCACCATGAGTTTGCGCAACTTGAAGACCGGTGAATTGGAGTGGGCGGATGAACAAGAAATAAGAAAAGAAAAAATCCGTTCGGTGTTTGGGGGCTGAGGATGAAAAAAAGAATTATTGTGTTGTGCTTGTCGGTTTTTGTAGCTCTTCCGGCCATGGCGACCACGCCGTTGCAGTTGGGGATTCTGGGGAATCGCCTCCAGTTGTTTTCGCAAGTCAACCCGGTGGTGGGCCTCCGGCTCAACCTGCCGTATAGTGAAAACACCAGCGTGACCGGTATAGATCTCGGTTTTGTCAGCAAGGCCACCCGCATGACGGCCTTGCAGCTGAACTTGGTCAACCTCGTCACCGCCGACTTCAGTGGCATTGGGGTGGGGCTCTTCAATCATTCCGGTTCCCTCTCCGGCATCCAGCTGGGCCTGATGAATATGGTGGATGGCGATGTGACCGGCCTGCAAATCGGCCTGTTCAACTTCGCCAACGATGTCACGGGCTTGCAGATCGGGGTGATGAACCACACCGTCAGCATGAACGGCATCCAGATCGGCGTCGTGAACCTCATCGATGACGGTCCGCTGCCCTTCTTCCCGATCATAAATGCCGCATTTTAATCTGCGGGAATGGCCGCATGGACGCTGCCCACAACAAATAGATAAAAGGAGTATGGCGGAGATGACGACAAGCACGTTTCGACGCATGCGGATGGGACTGATGATGACAACCCTTCTGGCCTTCGTTTCGCTCGGCGCGGCCAAGGAGAAATCTCCCGTGGACACCCATGGCCTGCGCCATGCAGTTGTCTGTCCGCCATTTAAGGGCGAACAACCGTTGGCCACACTCTATCATGACGAAATGGTGGATGTCTTGAAGTCCGCCGGAGATATGGAATATCTGGAGGGGGCGCGCTCGGCGGCCAACCGCGTCCCCGATTTCACCTATCGCGTCAATGGGGCGATCATTCAAGACGACAACGGAGATCATTTTGTGACGGTTGCCGTGGTGGATGTCGCCCGCCGGGAGGAAATTGCCTCCCATATCTCACCCGCCTCCACCAATGCCGGGCGCGTGGCGGCGTGGCGACAGAGCATCCAGCGCGACATGGAACGCCGGATGGCGAAAATTCCCTTTGAGTGTCGGCTCCGGCATTCCAAGCACGGAGAAAACTCCGTGACGCTGGACCGGGGCCTGGGCTCCGGTCTGCAACCCGGCATGGTGCTGTATGTCTCGCGTGACGAAGCTCCGCTGGTTTCCCCCGAAACCGGCGCCATCGTGGGGCGGGATGTCGCCCGTTCCGTCGGGCGCATCGAGGTCTACCGCGTGATGGACGACACGGCCTATGCCCGGCCCGTCGAAGGCGCCACCCTGCCCAAACGCGCTCGCCTCTTCGCCTTCGAATTCTAGCTTCTGTTCCTTCCGCCGCCGTTTGCCTTGGCTTGGGCGCCGCCTGCCTGTTCATGAAGGGAGGCGGACGAATTTTCCACACTGTGGAAAAAAAGTTTCCACACGGTGGAAAACTTTTCCCTCCTGCGGAGGAAGGATCAGGCGTTCGGCCAAAACGGATCAAAAATGAACCACTGGCAGGGATCGCGCATGATGGTTTCCTGCATCATGGCTTCCACCTTTTGCTGGATCTCCTCTTCGCTCTCGACTTCCCCGGGGTCAATGGGCTTGTGGATGCGCAGGATGTAGCTGTCGTCCGGGGCGCGGGAAACGGCGCCGTACACCAAGGGGACCTTCAGGCGGTGGGCAAACCAGGCCGCGCCGTGCGGTAGGGAGGTTTCGCGGCCGAAAAAGCTCCGGCGCAGGCCGGTGCCGGTGAAATCTCGGTCGCCCACCAGGGCCACCATCTCCCCGCGTTTCAACGCACGGATGATTCCGGTGGCGACGTGGTCGAGGTGGATGATCTTCATGCCGCGCTGTTCGCGGAAAAACGTATAGATGCGCTCCATGGCCGGGGAGGCCACCGGCCGAACCACCGCGTTGAAGGGCAGGCCCATGGAGGCAATAAACGCGCCGCCGAGCTCCCAGTTGCCGTAATGCGCGGTGACCAGAATGGCGCCGCGTTCACTTTTGTGCAACGCCTCCAGATATTCCATGCCGCTGATGCTGACGCTCCTGCGGATTTCCTTCAACGCCAGCCGACGAAAACGGATGAAATCCGCTAGATATTTGCCGAACTGCTGGAAGGTCTTTCGCGCACACCCCTTCAGGATGTGCTCGGAGGGAATGATGCCCTGATATTCCAAGATGATGCGGAGATTGGTTTCCACCGCATGGCGCTCCCGGGGCCGGAAGAAATAGGTGAGGTCGCAAATGCGTAGCCCCAGCCAATACGCGCCCTTCAATGGCAGGGCACGGATGATCAACGCCAGAAAACGGTACATGGCATATCGGATGGAGGTGGACGGATTCATCCGGCGGCCGCCTGGGAATCGGACGTTTCGTCCGGGGGCAAATGGGCCCACACGGCCTGCACAATCTGTTGCGTGGCCGCCGGTTTGCCCATGGCCCTGGCGTGTTCCGCCATCATGTCCAGCAATGGCGGATTGGCCAGCAGCGAGGTCACGATGGCGGGAAGGTCCCGATCGCGCTCTAGGCGGATGGCGGCTCCACGGCGGACCAGCATTTCCGTATTCCCGCGTTCCTGGCCGGGCAGGGGGCGCACAATCAACATGGGGGTTCCGGTGGCCATGGCTTCGGCGGACGTCATGCCGCCCGGCTTGCCGATCAACAGGCAGGCCGCTCGCATCAGCATCAGGCTGTCCTTCACATAGCCGCGAATGCGGATGGGGTGTTTGAACTGGTGCCGGTGGGCCAGCAACTTGCGCCGGAGCTTGCGGTTGCTTCCCGTGACGACATCAATGCGGAAATCCAGCTTGGCCCGGTCCAGCTGGCGGATGGTCCGAAATTTGGCGCCCAGGCCACGGGAACCGCCCATGACCAGAATGCGCGGCGTCGGGGTGCGCGGTTTGGGCGGCTGGCGTTTGCGCACGGAGAGGATGTCGGCCTGGATTGGAATGCCCAAAATCTGGACCCGATCGGCCGGTATGCCCAGCAACATCAGGCGTTGCAACGCGGTGTCGGTCGGGGCGACATAATGGATGTTGGCATCCGGCTCCACATACCAGAAACGATGCGGCAGAAAATCGGTGATGACGCCCCAAAGGGGGATGGGCTTGCCTTGCCGCCGTGCATAGGCGGACAACACGGCGAAGGGATGCGCCTGCGTGCAGACAATGGCGTCCGGTTCGAAATCCTCCATCAGCCGGCGCAGTTTCGGGCTGTTGCCCCGTTGCACGAGGGGGCGGATATAGCGGCGGGTCAGCAGGTCGAACCAGAAATTATCATAGAGCGCCTCCCACAGCTCGGGGGTCCGCCGGATGGTGGACATGTAGGCATATTGAACGATGGCGCTCCAATAAGGGTGGGTGGTTTCCAGCAGGTCCAGACAGCGGGTTTCCGCCTCCGGGTGCTGCTTTCGAATTTCCGCCTCGATGGCGCGCGCCGCCGAATGGTGGCCGCTGTTGCGGACCAGATAGCAGATTAAAATGCGGGGCGGATGGTTCATCGCCGCCTAAGGTAGCGGAAGCACCCCGAAATGTTCAATCTTTATTCAGCCGTTTCGGCTGGAGGCAAAAGGTCTTGCGCATGATAGGACGAACGGACGTGCGGTGCGGCGGCAACGGAGTGGAACCCTAGGTCCAGCGCCGTCTGCCGCCACCTGGAAAATTCATCCGGCGGCACGAAGCGGTCCACCGGATGATGGGCGGCGGAAGGCGCCAGATATTGTCCGAGGCTCAGCAGGCGGACCCCGGCCCGCCGGAGGTCCTGAAGTGCGCGGTGAAGTTCTGCCTCCGTCTCGCCCATGCCCAGCATCAAGCCGGATTTCACCCACCCGCCTTGTCCGGCCGCATGGCGCAAAACGGCCAGCGAGCGGGCATAATCCGCTTGGGGGCGGACAACCGGTTGAAGGCGTGCCACGGTTTCAAGATTGTGGTTGAAGATGTCCGGGCGGGCCTCCAGAACCAGATTCAGCGCCTGCCGGTCCCCTTGAAAATCGGGAGCCAACACCTCGATGCGCAGGGAGGGAAGCTCCCGGCGTAGCACATGGATGGTTGCGGCGAAATGGGAGGCGCCGCCATCCGGAAGATCATCTCGCGTGACGGAGGTGAGGACCACATGGCGCAGCGCCATGGCGCGCACCGCCTGTGCCAGGCGCATGGGTTCATCCGCCTCCGGTGGAGGAAGCGGCCGCCCTTCGGCATGCTCCACGGCGCAAAAACGGCAATGGCGGGTGCAGGTGGGGCCGAGGAGTAAAAAGGCCGCCGCCGCATCCTGCCAGCAGGCGCCCCGGTTGGGGCAGCGGGCGCCTTCACAAACCGTATGCAGGCAAAGCGAGCGAAGCAGGCGCCGGACCCGCTCGCCAGTTTGGCCTTTCGGAAATGGTTGTCGGAACCAGGCCGGCAACCGGGAGCGGGAGGAAGGCCGGGGGCTTTCCTCCCGGCCCATGGTCTGGGGGGCTTCCTCCACGTGCTGACGGCGGACTAGTCCAGCAGATGCGAAAGCAGGCCGGTGCGCAACTTCGGCTCAAACCACGTGCTTTTCGGCGGCATGATTTGGTCGGCATCGGCAATTGCCATCAACTGGTCGATGGTGGTTGGATACATGGAAAAGGCCACGGCGAAGCCTTGCTCATCCACCAGCCGCACCAGCTCCTGAGGACCGCGGATGCCGCCGATGAATTTGATGCGGGTATTGGTTCGCGGGTCGTCGATGCCCAACAAAGGCTGGAGCACACGCTTTTGGAGCGTGCTGACGTCCAGCTTGTCCACGGGATTGGCCGATTCCACTTCCGGCCAGGACAAGCCGTACCATTTGCCGCCCAGATACATGCTGACCTCTCGCGGCCGCGAAGGAGAAGGCTCCGCATGTTCTTCCACGGTGAAAAGGCGGTTGATTTTTTCGAGGAAGGCCTCCGCGTCGAGGCCGTTCAAATCCTTGACTGCCCGATTGTAGGGCAGAATGTTCAGTTCCGAAGCCGGGAACAACACGGATAGAAACCAGTTGTATTCCTCCTCCCCGGTGTGGTGCGGATTCGCCGCACGGCGTTCCGCGCCAACCCGGACGGCCGAGGCCGAGCGGTGGTGGCCATCCGCGATATAGCTCACCGGCACCTTGCAGAACAATTGCTCCGCCGTGGCCGTATCCTCCAGCGGCCAGACGCAATGGCGCACCTGCAACTCATCCACAAAATCATACAGCGGCGCGCCGTCCGTCATGTGCTTGGCCAAAAAGGCGGTGATGGCGGGCTCGTCGCGATAGGCAATGAACACGGGCCCGACATTGGCATTGAGGGTGGCCGTGTGGCGGGTGCGGTCGTCCTCCTTGTCCTTGCGCGTGAACTCGTGCTTTTTGATGACGTCGTTGATGTAATCGTCAATATGGCAACAGCAGACCAGCCCCGTTTGTGTGTGTTCGCCCATGGTCTGGGAATACAGATACATGAGCGGCCGCGGCTCCTGGATCAGCCAGCCCTCCCGGATGAAGGCGGCCAGGTTTTCGGCCGCCTTTTCATATACGGCATCCGCATAGAGGTCGGTTCCGGCCGGCAGGTCGATTTCGGAATGGTTGATGTGCAGGAAGGACATCGGATTGTCCTTAGCCATTTCCGCCGCTTCCGCCGTGTCCAGAGTGTCATATGGCGGCGACGCCACTTGAGCAACCAAATCCGGGCGGGGCCGCAGAGCTTTATAAGCATGAATACGCATCAGATACCTCTTTTCCTATTTGACCATTTCCACTTTCAAACCCACAATCCTACGAATATGAGCAACGCAAAGCAAGATGGAGCCGTGCCTTCCGAGGCAAAAATTCGAGTTCGCCTCAAGCCCGCTCGGGAGAAACCCATCCTCAAAGGAAGCGCCTGGGTGTTCTCCGGCGCCGTGGACGAAGTGGATGGCGCCGGGCCCGCCGGGGCGGCGGTGGATGTGTTCGACCAGCAAGGCGACTGGTTGGGACGGGGCCTGTGGCATCCCGAAGCGGATATGGCGGTTCGCCTGCTCACTCGGAACCCGGTGGAGCAGATGGACGAAGCCTTTTTCCGTGGCCGCGTCCGCAGGGCCGTCCGCTTGAGGCATCAATTGTTCGGCCGCCCGGAAACGTGGAAGAAGACCAATGCCTACCGAATGCTCTTTTCGGAGGCCGACGGTTTGTCCGGGCTGATTGCGGATCAGTATGCCGATGCCGTTGCTCTTCATGTTGGCAGCAAGGTTTGGGAACCCTGGCTGGCCGTCATCCGGGAGGAATTGAAAGCCACCACCGGAGCGCTCCGGGTTGTCGTGAAGCCCGAACGGGATGCCGTCAAACGCGAAGGATTGGCGGAAAATCTGGAAGGAGACGAAACACCGGCCGTTGTTTCCATCCTAGAAAATGGGTTGATTTTTGAAGCCGATTTGTCCGGCGGGCAGAAAACAGGATTTTACTTGGACCAGCGGGACAACCGCCTGAATGTGGCCGCGTATGCCAAAGGGCGGACTCTGTTGTCCGCCTACTGCCACACCGGCGCTTTTGAAGTGGCGGCCGCCCATGCCGGAGCCGCCTCCGTGACCGGGTGGGATTCCTCCGAACCCGCCTTGGAACAAGCCCGCCGCCACCACGAGCTCAATCCATCCGGCGTTCCCGCCCTCTATGAAAATGCGGATGTGCCCCACCGCCTCCGGCTCGCCCGCGACCGGCGCGAAAGTTGGGACTTGATTGTATTGGACCCCCCCCGCCTGGTGACCCGGCGCAACGGGCTGGAAAAAGGCCTGCGGGCCTACAAGGACATCAACCTGCTGGCCATCAAGCTGCTGAATCCCGGTGGGCTGTTGGCCACCTTTTCGTGTTCCGGCTTGGTGGACACGGAGCAATTCCGTACCATGCTGGCCTGGGCGGCGCAGGACGCCGGCCGCCGCGTGCGCATTCTGGATGTGCTCGGGCAGCCTGCAGATCATCCCATTCCGGTGGATGCGTCGGAATGCGCATACTTGAAAGGCCTGATTTGCATGGTGGACGACCCATGAGGTGGAAGCGGAGCGGGCGGGGGGGCGTCTTCTCCGCCATCCGGTGGCTGGTGATTTTGTCGGCGGCCGCCGTGTGCGGGTTGCCGCCGGTGCAGACTTCTTCCCAAGCCGGCGGTCGGCTCGCTCCGCCGCCTTCTCCGCAGCGGATCATTTGCGCTTCGCCCGCCATCGGGGAAATGGTGTTTGCCTTGGGTGCTCAGGAACGTGTGGTCGGGGTCAGTGCATTCAGTGAGTTCCCTCCCGCCATTCAAGCCAAGCCGGTTTTCGGTAGCGCCCTGGAACCCAACCGAGAGCGGCTTCTGCGGTTGAAGCCCGATTTGATCCTCGCCCAAGGAAAATCCGCCGCCTTGGCCGAATTTGCGCAAGCCCATGGAATGGCCTTCCTCTCCTATCCCCTGGATTCGGTGGCGGACATCCGGGCGGCCATCCGGGGAATCGCCGATGTGCTCGGCGCGGAAGCCGAGGCCGCCCGGCTCCTGCGCGAATTAGAGGAAGCGCTGGCCGCGCCCGCTCCGGAAACCGCTGTGCCGGTGTTCATCGCCTTGGGGCATTCGCCGGGCGATTTTTCCGCCCTGATGACGGCAGGCCCCGGCACGTTTCTCGACGAATGGGTCACGCTGGCCGGAGGAAGCAATATTTTCTCCGATGTGGCCGCGCCCTGGCCACCGATTTCCTTGGAAGTCTTGATTCGCCGCAATCCCGTTGTGATTTTGGACCTGCAGCATGCCCCGCCTTCCGTTGCGGAACAGCAAGCCCTGCGGGCGGATTGGGAACGGATGGGCTTTGGAAAGGAGCGCATTCGCCTATTGAGCGAAGCGGCGCTCTTGCGGCCGGGCGTGAGGATGGCCAAGGCGCTTCAAGCCTTGAGGGCGGCCCTCCATTCCTCCGAATGACGGAGGAATGGACTCAGCGTTCCGATTTTGCCTGGTCCTTCTGGCGGATTTCCACCCGCCGGATTTTGCCGCTGATGGTTTTGGGCAGTTCCGGCACAAATTCCACCACACGGGGATATTTATATGGAGCCGTCGCCTTTTTGACGTGTTCCTGCAGCTCCTTCACCAGTTTTTCGCTGGCCCGGTATTCCCGGGTCAGCACAATGGTGGCCTTCACGACCTGGCCGCGGTCCGGATCCGGCACGCCCGTCACCGCGCATTCCAAGACGGAGGGGTGTTCCATCAGCGCGCTTTCCACTTCAAACGGGCCAATGCGGTAGCCACTGCTTTTGATGAGGTCGTCATCCCGACCGACATACCATAAATAGCCGTCTTCATCCTGCCAAGCGATATCCCCGGTGTGGTACACCCCGCCGCGTGTAGCATGCGCGGTGGCTTCCGGCTGGCCGTGGTAGTCAATGAACAAGCCGATTGGGCGCGGAGCGTTCTGCTCCAGCGGGACCACCAGCTCTCCGTGCTCGCCAATTTCGCACACCGAGCCGTCCGGCTTCTCCAGCCGGATTCGATAGAGGGGATTGGGGCGGCCCATGGAGCCTTGTTTCGGCGTCATCCCGACGAAATTGCCGACTCCGACGGTCATTTCCGTTTGGCCATAGCTCTCCATCAACAGCAGGCCCGTCGCCTCTTTGAAGCGTTCGAACACCTCCGGATTCAGCGGTTCGCCCGCCACCACGGCATAATCCAAAGAAGAAAAATCGTGTTTTTCAATGTTTTCCTTGATCAGGAAGCGATAGACCGTGGGCGGCGCACAGAACGTTTTCACACCGAATTTGGCGAGCAACTCCAACGTGCGGGCCGCTTGAAAACGCTCGTAATCGTGGATGAACACGGCGGAGCCGCAGATCCATTGGCCGTACAGGTTGCCCCAGACCGACTTGGCCCACCCCGTATCCGCCACCGTGTAGTGCAGCCCGCCGTCCTGAACATGATGCCAGTATTTGGCGGTCACAATGTGGGCCAGCGGATAGAGATAATCATGCGCCACCATCTTCGGATGTCCGGTGGTGCCCGAAGAAAAATAAAACAGCATGGGATCGTGCGCTTTGGCGCCCATGGTGTCCGCGGGACGTTGCCACTTCCCGTCGGCGGCCGCCATTTCTGCAGAAAAATCAATCCAGCCATCCCGTTTGCCGTTGACGAGAGAACGCAGGGGGGCCCGATGGCCCAGCTTGGCACAAACGGAATCAATATAGCCCATCAGGCCCTCGTCTGGAGCCGCCACCAGCATTTTAATACGGGCGCGTTCGAACCGATATTCCAGATCGTGCTCCGTCAGCATATGGGTGGCGGGCACCGCCACCGCCCCGATCTTATGCAGGGCGTTGATGCAGAACCAGAATTCATAGCGGTTTTTGAGCGCCAGAAGGACGGAATCTCCCCGGCGGACGCCATGGGCGTGGAAAACCTGGGCCGCTCGGTCGCTGCCCGCCTTCATATCGGCAAAAGTGAAGAGGCGCTCTTCTCCATGGTCGTTGCACCAGCAGAGCGCCCGGCGCTCCGGCTCGGCTTCGGCATACGCATCGACGATGTCATAGGCAAAATTGAAGCCCCCGGGAGGCACGCGGATCTTGAGGTGATCCCGGAAGTCCTCATAGGAGGAAAAGTCGGTTTGTTCCAAAAATGTATCTTCCATGCTCATGATGGGGTTGTCTTTCTTCTGATGGATGGGGGGGGGAGGATTAAATAATCAGCGCCAAAAAGCGCGCCGGTTTGCCGTCGAGGGCCCGCATGGAATGCGGATGGGTGGCGTCGAAATAAACACAGTCGCCCGGCTCCAGAATCAAGTCGTTGCCGTGAATGTTCACGAGCAACCGACCCTCCAAAAGATAATCCATTTCCTGCCCCGGGTGCGCATTCGCATGGGCGCCCTCCGTTTCGGTTTCCGGCGGGACGCTCACTTCAAAAACATCCGCCTTCCGTCCGATGAAATTGGTGGCCAGGTTCAAATAGCGGTAATCCTTCCGCCGCTCCACGCTTACGCCTTTGCCGGCGCGTGTGACGGTGAAGATTTTCAGCCTCGGGGCCTCTCCCGTCAGCAACTCCGTCAAATCCGCCCCCATCACATGGGCGGCATCATGCAGCACGCTCGCCGGGATATCCTTGGAACCATCCTCATATTCCAGATATTCGGCAACGGGAATCATGATCTTTTCCGCCAGCGCCTCGGGGGCGATGCCTTCGAGTTCACGCCGTTCCCTCAGCCGCTCCGCAATTTCATTTCGTTGTGTGGACATGCACTTCTACCTATTTAATGCCGAGCAACCTATCATGCGGACCCGTTGTCCCGCCACAGAAAAATCATGCATCGGTTGTCCGGCGTGGGCATGAGCGCGTGAAGCATCGGCTCCGCCGGGCTTTTCCCGCGAAGGATTCCGCGCCCCGATGCTCGCTGGACGAAAGTGCCCCCCCCGCAGAGACCCGCCGGAACGCGGGCGCCGGTAAAAAAATCTTCCGGAGCCACATTTTAATAAAACAGGAGCATTTCAAAACCGTTAAAATCAAGAAAATCCCTTTATTTTTCGGGTTTTTCTGTTATGAACTTGTTAAGTAAAACGCACCTAAAAATGGACGATTTTTTGTTGACGATTTTACCCCAAAAAGAATACCCTAACCACGATGCTTGGAGAAGAAATGCCGTGGGATGCTTTTCGGAGCGTAAATATTAAGAAACAGAGAACCAAACCAAATGGAGATAGGTAGTATGAAGAAAGTATTCACAATTCTTGCAATCCTCGCCGTCGCAGCGACCGCTCAGGCGGAACTGTTGGCCACGTGGGAAACAGTCGGTGGAACGGTTACGCCGGGGGCGAATGCGGGCGTCGTGGTCTCGGATTTGGCCTTGGTCGGTGGCGCACAATCCACAGGATCTTCAATCTGGGGCATGAGAAATTTGACCACAGGTGGTGGCATGGAATTCTCGATTATGTCCATTACGGAAGGGTATGAAATTACGGATGCGGTGATTGCCGGGCGTGTGACGGGTTCCACCACTGGTCCGGGCAAAATGGATTGGGCTGTTAATGGTTCTGTCGTGGATAGTATTCTCCGCGGTCCTGGAACTGGCGCTGCAAACCTGCAAAAGACTTTTGAAGTCACCTTGGGTACCCTTCAGGAAAGGGATGTTGTCAGCCTTCGTGCGGATACTGCTGGCGGAACAGTGCGCTCCGGCACCACCGAAACATTTAGCAACTCGGGTGGTACATTCTATCTGAACTCGGCAATGACCCTGAATGGAAATGTCACGCCGACTGCGGTTGTTCCTGAACCGGTGACGATGGCGCTGCTGGGCTTGGGTGGTTTGGCCTTGGCGGTGCGGCGCAAAATTCGCAAATAATTTTACTGTAACGTAAAAGCAAAAGCCCCGTGCATACGGGGCTTTTTTCGTAAATGACTTTTGAGCCGGGATGTAGGAAAGGCGTATAGCTGGAGTTGAGGTGGAAATATGAAAAACCGGATTGGACTTCTTGTATTGCTGATGGGCTTATCGGTCATTCATCAGACAGAAGCGGAATTGTATGCTGATTTTGTGACGCCGAAAGGCGCATTTTCGGTCCAATTGAGCGTGCTGGATTCTCCTCGGGCTGTAGCGAACTTTATGGGGCTGGTTTCTGGGGTTCAGACATGGCGCGATCCGGTTATGGGGGTGGTTTATGGCGGACAGGAAGAGGAAGCGGCTAGCTTTTATCAAGGCATGTGTTTTTATGCCACAGAAGGTTCCCGTGTATTATTAGGGGGGCTACGCTCCTATATTGGAACAGATGGATATGAATACTGGGAGGGGCCGGGATACACGATTTTAGATGAGGTGGATAATGGCATCCGCTTGGCATACGGCACATTGGTTATGCCCGAATTCAATGGTCCTCATAGTGGAGGAGGGGAATTGGGGATCATTTTGACTAACCAAGTCGGGTATGTCGGGAGCGGCTGGACGGCTTTTGGAGTTGTGCAGGCCATGGATATGCCCGTGGTGGAAGCTGTTGCGGCCGAGATCAATGCGGGTTCCCGCATCGCGGTGGAAATTATGATTAGAGATGAGTTTTCAACACCAGAAGAACGTGCGGCATTGGCTGCCGCAAAGATGGAGTTACCGGTCCTTGTCGCCATGCCGCTGGAGTTGAATATGGAGGGGGAGAGGGGGATTTCGTTTCAGATGTCTTCGCATAGCCAGGCTTGTCTTGCTGCGACTCCTGGTTTGGTTACAAATCGCTGGCAGGTTTTGCCGGGCATGTGGGAATTGGGTGAGTCTCCCACCTCCATGAAGGTCCCTTTTGCCTCCATCCCGGGTCTTGCCGAGCATCAGGGCTTTATCTCTGGCTCAGAGGCTGTATATCCAAAAATGACGGCGAAGTGGTTCCCAGAGAAGATGCGGCTTGCTGTGGAGCACACAGGCGTTCACATGCAATATTGGCTGGATTTTACGGCGGGAACCGGTATTTGGGCGCGAGTGGAAAACGGCATACCCGTTGAAAATGGGGTATTGAGCAGTCTAACGCAAAGTATTGAAACAGCAAACAGCCTTCGTATTGTTTTTGTGATCGGTATGACGGCATATTATTATTGGCTGGGCATGGATGAACAAGGTGCCCAGCTTGGCCGCTTTTATAATCAGCAATGGTATTGGAATGCCGAGCTGGTGGGAGAGGACAACGGAATGTTCGAATATGCGGAGGGGTGGGGGGACACCAACGCAAGAATTCCACGCGTGCGCACCTGTGGTGTTACCCCATTGTTTAGACATCCTGATTGGGCTCCCGCTTCACGGGAGAAAACAAGAATGGGGAAGCCGATCCTGCCGTTGGGGGGGCTGGATTTGATTTCAGAAGGCAAAAACCAGACGGAGTGAAGCATTCTCCCGGTAAGGCTGATGTTTTTGGTAGAGCGCCATGCGTTGTTGAACACTGCGGATAAAAGAAGGCGCATCTTTGGCCTGGGTATCTTGCAGAATTTTTAGAATCTGTTCGGAAACGTCGAGCGCACGTTCATAGTCGCCGGCATTGGCGTAGGCCACAGCCAGAGTGTCTAAAATAACCGGGTGCTGGGGCGCATTGGCCAAAGCCCGGTTTGCCATATCCAGCACCATGTCTGGATCTGCTGGGGAACCGGCGGTTGTGGCCAACGTCCACGCCATATTATTCAGAAGATCAGGTCGATTGGAATGGGTTTGTCCCAACGCTACGAGATAGGGCAGGATCTGCCGGTGTAGCCCGCTGGACCAAAGCGTCATGTAGGAGATGAGCAAATCTTTTTCGTCAAGGCTCGAATGATCGCGGAGGCTTTCAATCTCTCCGGCATGGGCGAGTGCACATTCTGTAGCGCCTTGTTCATAGGCGAGAAACATGGCCGTGGCATGCAACTGCTCCATATACTTCGGCGCAAATATGCTTTTCTTGAGCGTGGTTTGCATATATTGGTCCGCCTTGTCGTATTCTCCGGAAAAGAAAGCCAAGCAGGCCAAGTAATTCTCATATACACCCGGATTGCTGATGCTGTCACAAGGGGGATAATGTTCTTCGCCAAATGAAAATGCGGTTTCTGCTGAATCCAGTTGGGACAGGCAAATCATCTTGAGGACCAGCCCGAAAGATAGGCAGGGCTTTTGCTGTAACAGGGTGTCGGCCAGCTGATTCGCCCGTTCGAAATTTCCGTGCAAAAACAGCTCTTGGCGTGCTTCAAAATGGATGGCGGCAAAGTGGGTGGGGTCCTGTTCCTCAACGTTTTGATATAGGGTGTTGTCGTTTTTCCATGTAGGCAGATGGCGGTGGGTCAAAAGGACAAGAAGCAGAACACATAATGCCGCGAGTGCAAACCGGAGTGTTTTTTGTCCTTTCGTTATGGCGGATTTCCACACACCAAGGAGGGCGATGGACAGGCCGATGGACGGGAGATAGGAATAGCGGTCGGCTACGGGATAAATGCCGATAAACACAATGCCGATAACGGGGAATAAGAGGCCCAAAAATGCGCACCAACCAATCCATCCATTCGGAAATTTGCTCCGCTTTGACCACATCCAGATACTGATACAGAGAAGAAAAGCGGAGGCCTCTAGAAAATGGAGGAATGAAACAGGTGCTCGATCCACCATTGGATAAAGTCCCCATGGATAAAAAGTTTTTTGAAGATAAAACAGATAGTTGGGAGGGATGGAATAAAGGCGAAACCACAATGGCAAGGGGGAAATGGCGCCGGTTTGAGTGATGAAAACACCAACGGAAGCAATGGCTGCACATAGGAAAAAGGGTAGCTTCTCAAAAATCAACGGCCCGAGATGCTTTCGGCTCGACTTCCATGCAGGTTCAATGCGGCGTAGAGGCCAAAAGTCCATTAACAGAAAGAAAAAGGGAATGGTGACAAGCATCGGCTTTACTAGAAGGCCGCAAACAAATAGAGCAAAAGAGGCCATCGTCCAACACCAAGAGGCTCGCCGAGAAGCATCCCCCCGTTTTGCCAGCCAATAGGCCCCGATGGTCAAAAAACAAAAAAATCCAGATAGAACATCTTTTCGTTCCGTAACCCATGCCACGGATTCCACACGGAGGGGATGGAGAGCCCAAAGCGCGGCAAAAAAGAATGCGCGCCATGGTTTTTTCCCCCATTGGTAAAGAAGCCAGAAGAGTAGCATGGCATTAAACGTATGAAACAGCACATTGCTGAAATGAAATCCCCAAGGGTTGGCATCAGACGCATTCCAGAAATGGGTGTCCAGTAAAAAGGAAACCCATAACAACGGAACATACATGTGCCCATCTCCGTGGAGTCCAAAGAATGCGTCTCGAAAGGACTGCCATGAAAGGCCATTGAAGAGGATTGGATTATGGGAAATAAAGACGGGATCATCAAAATTGACCAAGGAAAACGAAGTGGAAGGGTAGAACAAGAAAAATGTGCATGCGGCTAATAGGCAAATAAGAAGGAATGCAGTGAATGAAGTAAATTTCATATGGTTAGGGCGGTATGGGGTTGGAAGAGACAAATTGTGAACTCCAGAGACGTGCAAAAGCATTTTCGCGATAAGGCTGATGGTGCTGGTAAGTTTTCAAACGGCTAAGTAAACGGCATTTGAAGGCATCGGTTTCCAGTACCTCATGGGAGTCGGGAAATAATGAGATGGCGAATTCCAGCGTTCGTATGGCGGATGTAAAATCTCCGGCGTTGGCATGTGCGGCGGCCATGGTATCCAGTATTCCCGCATCCTCTCCACTATGGATGGCACCGATTTGCTCCGCAAGGGAGACCACTATATCTGGAGAGACCGGAGACCAATTTGCGGTAGAAAGCCCCCACACTATATTGTTTAGAAGGGCGGGGCGATCTGGATAGGAATGAAAAAGGCGCTGAAAGTAGTTCCACGCATCTCTACGGTGTAAATCATTCCACTGGTAAAGATAATAGGGGAGCATGTCGAGAAGGGTCAATGATGTCGAATGAGCATAGGGCGGAAATTGGCTGGCATGGGAAAGGGCTCGCGATATATCCCCCTTTTCAAAAGCGGCAACCATGGAAAGTAGATGAAAAGGAAGTGTGTTCTCAATTTGTTTGGAGGGTAGAATCTGGAGTCCCATTTCGGCATATTGCAGCGCATCGTCATATTCTTTTTGCTGAAGAGAATACCGTGCGATATTAAATATAACGGCCTGTTTGGTGTATGGATTTGACGTGTCAGGTGCGTGTAAAAGAAAAGCTTTGGCCTCCGCGGGAGTTTCCAATTCGGCTAGGCATTGTGCCAAGCCGCAGAGCACACTGTGGCTGAACTCTCCAGATTGGTAAATTCGATTATAATATGCATAAGCGGTTTGAAAATCTCCGGTGGTCCGTAGAACGAAGTAGGCATGCATTTCCATCGCAATGGGGTTGTCCGGATTGAGGGATAGGATTCGGGCATGGAGAGCGCCCGGTGATTTCCATGAGGGCAATAAGCGGGCGGTCTGTATCCACAAGGCGCATAAGATCAAGAGCCCCAGCCCAAAACGGACTTGCCTGACGCGATCAAGGCCGGGCATTGGATTTATGAAGAGCAATGCCAGGGACAGGCCCATAGCGGGCAGATAGGTAAAACGGTCTGCAATGGATTGCACACCAAAGCGAACCAGGCCAATGACGGGGATAAGCATAATGACGAACGTTAGCCAGCCGATCAGAACATTAGGCCAGCGTCTTCGAAAAATCCAGACGCCGATGGAAAGTGCTCCAAGTAGGATGATGGCCCCTCCTACTAGGAAGCCATGAATGGGAAGTGCGACATACAAAGGGGACAACTGGCGGGGCAGGAGGCTCTTTCCTAAATAGAACACATAGTGTAGCGGAATGGAGCATATCCGTTCCCATAAGGGTGTTGGCTCTAGGGCGAACATCAACCCATGTGCGTGCGTTGCAAAATAGGAAGAAAAAAGGCTGACGATGAAAAACGGCGTCTTTTCAAAAACCAAGCGCAGGATTGTTCGGCGGAAGGAGTCCCAGGTTAGAGAGAGTCGTTTCAATGGCCAAACATCGAGAAGAAGAAAAAAAAGTGGCAGGGGCACGTCAGATGGTTTTGTCAGCAAGCCGAGGGTGTAGCTCAAAAGAGAAAGTAACAAAAAAATGTATTTTCCAGTCTGAACACCTATGCCGGATTTATTGCGCGCAAGCCAGTAGGCGAGGACATAGGCCCAGACGGAAAGAAGGGCAAAAAATCCGGAAAGGACATCTTTTCGTTCTGAGACCCATGCCACGGATTCTACTCGCAATGGATGAATTGCCCAAATGGCGGCACAGAAAAACGACAATCCCATTTTCTTTGTAACAGCATAAAACAGGAAAAAAAGGAGCGCGGCATTTATGCTGTGCAAAAAGATATTGGTGAAATGAAAGCCCCATGGATTGTTGGGGGAAGCCCGCAAAAAGAATGCATCCATCATATACGACATCCATAGCAACGGGGCATACATGGCATAATGCGGTTGCTCCCAGGCCAGACGGACGGAGGTCCATGAAAGACCGCGGGCTAAGATGGGGTTCCGGGTAATGTAATTTTGATCATCTAAATCGATCAATTCATATGTCAACGTCGGCGCGAAAACGGCAAAAACGATGCAAAAGAGAACGAATGCTCCCCAAAGGCCATATGAAGTGGAACGTATGGTCATGGGGTGGCGGATATAGGGGATGGGGTTAACTTGCCGTATGTGATGGCATATAAGCGATTGAATGCATCTTCCCGGTAGGGGCGGCCTTGCCTGTATAGGGCTGCGCGTTCGTACAACCGTTCTTTGAAGGCGCGTTGATTCACAGTCGGATTCTCCGGGAATAAGCGAATGGCCGTTTCAAGGGTGCGCATGGCCGCTTCAAAATCCCCTGCATTGGCTTGCGCAGCAGCTAGAGTATCCAAAATGCCCGGATTCTCCAGCCCCATTTGTTCGGTCAGCCGGTGAGCCATGTGGAGAATTTCCTCGGCATCGGTTGCCGACCAATTAGCTGTCGCGAGACCCCACGTAATATTATTCAATACATCCACCTGATGGGGGGCGTCCAAAAGAAAACGCCTAAAATATCGATTGGCATCCCGTCGATATCCGGCTGCCCATTGAAAAATTACGTGGGGAAATGTATCCAGCAATGTGATGGCGGTTTTCTTGCTGTAGGGTGGAAAGGCGTGTGCATATTGCAGGGCTTTCTCCGGCTGGTTGTTTTCATATGCCGCAGTCATGGCCAAAAGCAGTAAAGGGATTTGGGCAAAATCATGTGCGGGGAAATAGGAGGATGCCTGCGTGGCATGGGTACTGGCTTCCTCATACTGCCCGCACATTAATGAATAGCGGGCGAGTGCCAAATGCCAACGCGCCGCCATATATTTGGATGAGGGGGAGGGCTTGGTTTGAAGCCATTGGAGGGAGAGAGCAGGATTCCCCAATTCGGCAAGACAATGTGCTTTGGTTAAGATCAATTCCTCATGGTGGGGGTTTCTTTCCAGCGCATCTGTCACCCATTCCTCTACTTGTTCAAAATGGCCCGTTTCATGGATCATTTGCTGCAAGCAGCTCTCCAGGGCAGGAACATGGTGTGGATAAACACTCAACACGTGTTTGTAAAGCGCCGAGGAGTTTTGCCATGCGGGCAGTTGGCGAGCGGTCAAAAACGAAAGGCCCATTAGAAGCAAAACAGAAAAAATGAATGAGATGCCCGTCCTAAAAGAGCGAATGGAACGCGGGAACGGACATGCGAATAATAAGGCGATAGAAAAGCCTATGGAGGGAAGATAGGTGAATCGATCGGCGACATCATTTGTTGGGATGGAAATAATGCCGCACACGGGGAGGAGCAATAGGCAAAACCACAGCCAGCCGATGAGCATATTGGGTTTCGCCCGGTATGCACGTGCGATGAAGCCTGTGATAGTGAGGAGGAACAAACCCGCCGGGATGAAAAAAAGCGCCAGCAGACCGGGGAGAAGCGTGTCGATATATGGGGGATATAGAACCGTTAACCGAAAGGGAAAAACCATCTTGTATAAATAAAAACAATAGGTAAGCGGGATCGTCAAAAGACGAAACTCCAGAGGGACCAATAGTGTACCCGCCACCATATGGTGGGTGAAAACCGTTCCAAACGAAGCCAGCAATGCGGCTCCAAAGAACGGTATCTTTTCAAACAACAAACGGGGCAAATGCTGGCGAAGGCTCCTCCATGAGGGCTCCACTCGTTTTAGCGGCCAGGCATCCAATAAAAGCAAAAGAAAAGGAAGCGGGACCAATGCCGGTTTGACCAAAAGGCCGAATACAAAGCAGACGAAAGAGCCCGTTAGCCATAGCCATTTTCCTCTGTTACGGGATGATGCCTTTGAATTCTGCAAGCGAAAATGGAGAGCATGGGCTAGGCCATAAGCACCAATGGACAGAAGGCAGAATAATCCGGAAAGGACATCCTTTCGCTCAGTAATCCAAGCCACCGATTCCACCCGTAAGGGATGAGTCGCCCAAAGCAAGGCAAAAAACAAAGCCCGCCAAGGTTTTCTGCATGAAAAATACAGCAAGAAAAACAACAAAAAGGAATTGATCGCATGAAGAAAAATATTTGTGAAATGAAAGCCCCAGGGGTTTTGGGCAGAGGCATTCCATACGGAAACATCCACCATATAGGAAATCCAAAGAAAAGGCATGTACATGGTTGCACTGGTATTTTTAAAAGAAAAGGCCTGTCGGAGGCCTTCCTGCGACACGCCTCCCAATACCATGGCATTGGTGGAAATATAAGCATGATCATCCAAGTCAACCAACTGGTACTTCAAGGACGGCGAGAAGAGAAGAAACGTGAGTGCCATGATTGTGATGGCGGGAAGAAACAAGCGGTGGCGTTTAGAAATATGTGGCAGTTGGCTCATTGGTGTCAGGGCTGCCATAGGCATTCTTTGTTGAGGTGCAAGTCGGCATATGGGTGTGGTGAAAGATTAAAAATAGCGGGCCCAATCGCCGTTATTTTATTTGGCCATTTGGGTGGCTGTTTCAGCTCGCGGCAAGAGCTCGTTTCCCAAACACACGCTGGAGGGTGGGAGGGAAGGGTAAGGCAAGCCTGCATGACGGGGGTTTTTACAAATGAAAATTCCTCCGATAGGCAAATAATCCCTTGGCAATTTGTCGAAGCAACCTTGGATTTCATATGGTTGCCGTCGTCAATGACATAGATGACTTCCATTTTCTGCCAAGTCTTTTCGGGGATGCGCCTCCGCGTGTCCTGAATGGGTCTTTCCACATTATAGGAGATGACCCAAACACCCAGCCGTTTTCCATGGCCGGAAAACTCAGCGGGGGCCGGAACCGGGAGAGGTTGGGTCACAAGCGTATACATCGGAAGCGACTATACAAAGAAAAGGCAGGACCTTCAAGCCAGAGACGTTACAACGCCCAGGAAAGCAAAAGGGGAACGCTCACCAACGCCCACAGGTGGGTAAGAAGGAGGGCTCCGGCGATGAAATCGGTATCCCCGCCGTAGCGTTCGGAGAAGAGCACGCTGACCATGGCGGAGGGCATGACGGCGACGATGGTCAGAATTCCTCGCGCCGTCTCTTCCATGGGAATCCGCCCCAGCAGGGGAATGACCAACAGGGGGACGCCCAGCAAGCGGATGGCGCCAACCAGCCATACCCGCCAGCCGATGATGGCTTCAAAGCGAAGAACGGCAAACCGGCTACCGGCCACCAGCATGGACAATGCGATGGTGGCGGCGCCCATATCGGAGAGCGCTTCGCGCAGGACGCCCACGGCTTGGGCAAACCAAAGCGGTGGGGGAGCGTGGGCAAGGAGATCCCGGAGAATGACAATGGCGATTCCGGCAAGCAGGGCCATGAAGGGCGGACTGAACAAGGAACGAAGAGAAATCCGCCGGGTTTCCTCCTGTGTGGAGAACAACATAACCCCGACGGACCACAGCAACAGCTCATATCCCACGGAGGCGAAGATCAAAAGGGCAACGCCCTTGGGGCCGTAGCGAAAGAGAACCAGCGGGAGAGGGAGAAAAAGATAGTTGTTGATCAGGCAGTGAAACAAAAAAGCGCGGGCCGTGGCTTGGGAAACGCGCCCCAGAAAACGAACCAGGAGAAGCCCCAGGCCCAATCCGGTCAAGGCGATTCCCATGGTCAGCAGCGGCAACATGGCATTGAGGCGCAAGTCGGCCAGCCGCAGTTGGGTGACGGAGGAAAGAATCAAGGCCGGATAGACAATGGAGAGGGACACGCGGGCCAAATCGTGCGTTCCTGCGGCGGTAAGCAGCCCTTTGCGGCGCGCAAAAAATCCTGCGCATACCATGGCGAGGATGCACAGGATTTGAAGGGTGAACATCATGGTGCGAAAAGGCGGGAGCGCTCCGTCTGCTTGGGTGGTTTTCGGCTTAATCCATGGGCAGGAGTCTCAAGCGGATGGCCAACAAGCCCCCGTTGGGCGGCATGACCTGATAGGTATTGGTGGCGCCCGGCACCGCAAGCAGCTCTTCCTGGGTGGGCTGCCTCCAAGTAGTTCCGTTGAGCAGGTTGGTGTTCACCTGGATTTCGTTCTGGATTCCATAGGCGGCGGTGGGAACGACGAAATATTGGTTGTTTTCGCCGCCCGAATGAAGGGTTTGCACCTGATGAATCTCCCGAAGGAATTCTTCCGCATAGGAGAGCCCGGTTTCCGGATGGTAGCCGTAGAGATCCTCAATGTCGTTTTCCTGGGCCCATTGCTGATAGGCGCTGGGGAGAGCCGCCGGTGCAAAGCGCGCAAGAATGGAGCGGTTCGCGGAGGGCGTGATGGAGAATACGGCATTGGTGGACAACAGGGTTTCCACCGCCCGCGAAAGGGCCTGTTGCGCCGTCTGCGAGTTCGGCGCGGTGACTGTGACATGGTTGAAGAACATGTCGCTACTACCGCCGGATCCGGCGGTGGCATTCCAGAAACGGATGCCGGTGGCCCGTGCAGGCAACGTCAATTCCTGCCCGGCGATGGATACCTGCTGATCATCCAGGAAGGTGATGGAGAAGGTTTGTGGGGAGGTGGTGCTTCCCACGGTGGTTTCCACCAGATCCTGGGGAGTGAAGAGCCAGTAGTGTGCATCTCCCCGCCCGGCGAGCATGCCGCAGACGGAGCTTCCCGAGGCATCCAGCAGTTCCCAGCCCACAGAGGAAAATTCATCCGACAACTGGCCATGCTGGAATTGGAAGGAGACCATATGATCCTTGGCTAGGACGAAGCCGAATGATCGAACGGCGGCGCTTTGCTCGCCGCTGTTGGCCCACAGGCCGAAGGCGTTTTCACCAATGCCGGAGGAGGCGGCCACCCAGGTGCCGGCATTCTCGCCGGTTTGGAAAGTCCAGTTGGCCTGATTCAATCCGGTTTCCGAAAAAACTGTTTGCCGTTCCAGTTCGGGCGCGGGAGGAGGCTGCGTTCCGTTGGGGGAGCAGATCAGGATGTTGTTGAAAAAGACATCGCATTCCGCTCCTTCCCCGACATTGCTGTTGAAAAATTCGATGCCTTGGATGGCGCTCTCGGCGTCCACGTTCAATTCCGTTGCATTGATGAGCACCCGGAGCCGCCCGGCGGAGAGGGGGGTCACTTCCACATGGATGCCGGTGGAGATGACGGACACACCCGTATCCATGGCCTGGCCGCCGGTATAGAGCTGGTAGTTGGCGGCGCCCTTCGCCGCCAGCAGCGTGAAACTCTCTCCGGAAGAGGTCAACAGATTCACGCCCGTCGCTCCGCCTTCGTTCTTCAAGGCATTGTTTTGGAAGTCGAAGGATAAGGTGGTGTTGGTGTTCAGGGTGAAGCCAAAGGCCCGCTGCTGTTTCACGCTGCCGCCATTATTGGCCCACAGGCCGAAACTGGGGCGGCCCACATTCGAGAGCCGCTGCCCATTCTGCCACGAGCCGCCGGCGCCTTCCGTCCACAACGTCCAGTTGTAGAATTGGTTGGCATCCTCAAAGAACACGATGGTGTCCGCCGCATGGCGCGGGAGCGGCGCCTCGCTGGCGAAGGTGTCCTGCGCCAGGCGCAGATTGTTGAAATAAAAGTTGTATCCATCCGCCGAGTCGCCGTAGGGATTCTTAAAGAACCGAAGGCCGGTGATGGATGTTTCGGGCAGAGTAAAGGTGGTGGCATAGGTATAACCGGCCCGGAGCAGACGGAGGGTGTAGCCGGTTTGCGATGTCCGGGAGAGGGCGACCTTGATGGGCGCGCCCACGATGTGCGGGAAATTATCCAGCAAATAGGCGGTGCCGTTGAGATAGAGCCGATAGGCGGTTCCGGCGGGAGCCTCGTCGGTCAAAATCAGCTCCACGGGGCGTTGTGCGCCATCCGCACCGAGAAAGGCGAGCCCGGCGCCGCCATTGCCTCCTGCGATGCCGAAGCCGACATCCACGGAAAGAGTCTGCCCGATGTCCAGTGTGCGCCCTTCCGCCAGAGAGCGGCGGACGGTGATGAAGTCCGCCGTGTGGGCATACAAGCCAAAGGAAGATCCATTATCGCTTTCCCCATGGATCGGCATGGCGGAGCGGGCCATGAAGACCCCGGCGTTTTCCACTCCGCTCGCCTCTACGGTCCAGTTTCCCCAGCCGGTTCCGTGGTTGGGGCGCGACGAATTGTCCCACTGGCTGTAGTTGGCGGCCTTGTCTGAAGCGACGGGGACAGGAGGCGCGGGGGGAAGATTCGCCGTGGTTTCATACCAGCCCTCGAATGTCATCCCATTTCCGGGGATGGCGGTGAGGGTGACGGGAACATCCGCGGGGAAGGGAATGGCGGCTGGAAAGCCGGAAAAACCGGGCAATGTGTCGGGGTGGAGGCGGAAACCGGCAATATCGATTTGCCCGCTTCCATCCTTGTTCAGCACCAAGGTGTTGTTGGTGGAGTAGTTCAATCGCTTGCGGGTATGCCAAGAAAAAGCCTTTGGTCGGGCGAGCAGATAATCCCGAATGGCATTTAATTCGCTCTGCCAGTCGGCTTCGTTTTGTGGAAGCCGCCACCGAAGGCCGTTTTCATCCATTCCGGCTTCCCGGAAGCGAGCGGCATGTTCATTCATGACCTCCGTGGTGACATCCGGCCGCCAAGCGGTTGCCAGGTGGAGATACACATAGTTGAGGTAGCGGCTACGGAAATCCGAATTGGAGAGGAAGGCGTTGAAGATGCGAGCGGAGTCCGGAATGAAGATCCCGGCATACGGTCCTTCATTTTCATGGATGGCGGTGTAGGCATCATGCGCGGAGGACAGGCGGTTGGAATAATCCGGCACATAATCGAAGGGGAGGGTGAAGGCAAAGTCCATGTCGTGGAAGGTCCAATTCCAGCGGCCGTCATTCAGCGGATCTCCGCCCTTGCCGATGCCGGTGCCGAAGGTGCGCCAGAAGCGCTGGTTGTTCTGGGGCCAATCCAGGTTGCCGGTGAATAGCGAGATGCCGAAATGTTGCAGGTTGGAATCGGGATTCACCCGGTTGGTGATCTGGCTGTAGCGCCAAGCTTGAGACAGATCGTTGTTCCAGCTCCGGAGAATCGACAGGATGCTCATGAAATCGTTGACGGCCGTGTTGGCGTCATCTTCCCAGCCGGTGTCCACGGCCGGGTCCGAATGGCCGTACTCCAGCAGGGTGTATTCTCCGCCTTTTTCGCCAAGCAATCCCCCATGCTGGAACTCAAAATAGCCGTCTTCCCAACGTTCACGGATTTCGTGCACGCCCCAATACACGCCGTTGAGAAACACGATGCAGGCATTGCCATATTGCACATCCACAATGCCGTGCTTGCCGATGGCCTGCGCCAGCTGGTCGCGGAGTAGCGAATCGCCCCAGTCGTTTCCGCCCAGCCGCAGGACGATGGTGGAATAAAAGGTATTGGTTTTGCCGGGAAAGAACGGATAGTCAAAGGCGCGTTTTTTGCCGTCGAATCCATTATATCCAGTCAAACGGAGAGATTTTTTTGGGCGCGAGGCGGTGCTGGTGCCCTGGATGCGGAGCTCAACCCAGCTGGAAAGTCGGCGGGCGCCTTGCGCGAACATTTCCGCGTGGCAATTGGGGACTTTCCGTTTGTCCAACAGGTATTTGTTGACGTAGATGCCTTTTGGCTCCAGGTTGTCGTCTTCGTTGAACAGGTCCATCCATTCGGCGCAGATGGAAAAGATGGGGGTGGCGCCATACCGCGTGGCGGTCTCGCCCAGTAGATAGCTTGCTGTGACGATCTCGCTGGCTTCTCCGTCCTTGTAGGCCATGGCGCGGAGCACGGGAATGGTGCGGGGAGGGCTGGCCGGGGCATACCAAGGGTCATAGGCATCATTTGCATCGCCTGTGTTAATGCGGGAAATGGCGTTGGGGCCGTCATCCAGGCCGTTTTCCAAAGTCAATGGCTCCGAATAGCGAAGGGAAGAAGTGGTGGGGCGGGAGCCATCCAGCGTATAGTAAATGGTTGCGCCCTCGTCGGCGCTCAGCTGGACGCTGAGCTGTTCCGCCGCGGGATAGACGCCAGAAGCAGGCGAAAGGGTGGGGGCGGAGGGCACGGCATACGCAAAGCTCGCCAATACGAAAAAAAACAGAACACTCAGGATCGTTCGGCGCATATGGACACCTCTTTCAATCTACTAGGGGACATTCATCTCTAACGGGTCTTTAAGTTTCTCAAGCAAAGCGCTTCACCTCAAGGAAAAGTTTTGAAAATTGTGCCCCCCCCTGAACATGTGGGCGTTGAGTCGGAAATCCGGATGAAGGAGGAGCGGATTCCTCCTTCGCCGCCAGCCGTTTCGGCATCTCGCAAAAAGCCGCTCTTTCCAACCGTATCCTCCGCAGGGCATTCATTCGTTAGCGGCAGAATACCGCAAAAAATCTAGGTCTTCCAGTGGCGTGGGGAATGGAGATGGCCGACGGTTTGTGCCGCCACGGTCTTCTCCGCCCCTTCTTGTTTGCATTAATGTTGGAAAGGCTCAGGGGAGTGTGGTATCGTTCGGTTCATATTATGTTATGCGATGATTGCCATGTGAATGAAGCAACGGTGCATTTGACGCAGGTGGTGGATGGCAAAGTGACGAAATGCCACCTGTGTACCTCCTGCGCGGAGGCGCGCGGTTTGGATGTGGAAACGGGGGATGTGGACATCAACCACATGCTGGAGGCCCTGAAAAAGAGCCTCTCCCCCCCAAAAAAGCCTTTTCCTTCTGCAGAAGCGGCCGAGAGAATGCGCTGTCCCTCCTGCGGCATGCCCCGGGCGGAGCTAGAGAAGAAGGGCCGGGTGGGTTGCGCCCATTGCTATGAATTCTTCGCCACATGGGTGCTGCCGATGGTCATGGCCTATCAGCACGGCGACCAGCATACGGGAAAGGTGCCGAAACGGGCATCCAGCCAGCTGCGGACGAGCGTGGAACTGGGCCGACTGCGGCGAGAGCTGGAGAAAGCGGTGGCCGGGGAGCGGTATGAAGAAGCCGCCGGCATCCGAGACCGCATTCATGCCCTGCTTTCTGCGGAGGACCGCCCATGAACGGCCGGTCGTCAACAGGGCCGGAGGCGTTCGCCGGTGTGGAGCAACGGGAACATGGAATCATTCTCAGTAGCCGGGTCCGGCTGGCGCGAAATCTGCAGGATTTGGCGTTTCCGCCGCAGGCCGCCGCCGGGGTGCTGGACGAAGTCTGCCTCCGGGTGGAGGCCGTGCTCTGCAAAGGCGCCCCGCTTTTTGAGAAGCTGGGAAAAGCCTCCCCTCGGCGCCTCCAGGAGCTGTTTGAGGAGCATTTGATCAGCCGGGACCTGCTGAAACACCGTCCCGGCGCCGCCATCCGGATGAATGCCGAAGGGAGGCATTCGGTGATGGTCAACGAGGAAGATCATTTGCGGATCCAAGTGTTGCTTCCCGGGCTGGCCCTGCGGCGGGCCTGGGAAGAAGCGGACCGGCTGGATGATGAGCTGGAGCAACGGCTGGATTATGCGTTTTCGCCCTCGCTGGGCTATTTGACCAGTTGCCCCTCGAACGTGGGAACCGGCATGCGGGCCAGCGTGTTGATGCACCTGCCGGGACTGGTGATGATGCGGGAAATGGAGCCGATCATGAATGGGCTCG
>JAISGX010000042.1 GCA_031262805.1 Verrucomicrobiota bacterium
ACCCCCGCGATTTGATAGGGGTCTAAAACCGTGAACCGCGAGCGCGAAATGGGGAGTCCTTGTGATTTGATAGGGGGTCTAAAACCCTGTCGTTCGCTTGGGGGTTCTCCGTCTTGATGGGGGTTTGAAACTTTAGCGTCTTTCGCGATTTTTGCGGTTTATTTGGAACCATGAACCATGAACCGCGAACCACACGAAAAGCGCGAAATGGGGAACCCCTGCGGTTTATGTGGAAGTTACTTGTCCGGTATGCAATAGGGCGAGGGGCGGGGGCGTCGGGGACCTCACATAAAGATTTCGTTATGTGGCGATTGATTTCTTTTGGCAATGGCGTAAGATATGGCGGGCAAGGAGGAGAGGATCTTGGTGATCCCTTTCATCGGTGCCTTTGGAAGATGCCGGAGCCGCCTCGGATGTGATTGAATAAAAATGAAATTGAATCAATATCTTGTCCTTCTGACCATCACAGGGTTGTTGACGTTGGGAGTCGTCATCTTCATTTATGTTGGGAGTCGCGATTTGGTTGATGAAAACCTCCTGCCGGAGCCTCCTGTGACGGATGGCGTGGTGGCGCCGGGCCATCCGGTGTTGATTGACGCCCGTTCGGCGGATGAGTATGCCGCCGGACACATCGAAGGGGCCATTTTGATTCCATATGCTCAGGCCGGCGATCTGATTGAAGCCGAAGTGCCGGATAAGCGTACGCAGATTTATGTGTACTGCAGCCGGGGCTGGCGGTCGGAAATGGCTCAAAAGGCTATGCGGGCGAAAGGATACCCGAATGTCGAAAACCTCGGCGGCATGGAAGCCGCGGCGGACACATTGAAAAAGGAAATTATCCGGGACTAAACCATGATGAAACAGCCACTACTCTCTCGTTCATTCCCTTTTCGGGGAATCCTTGCCGCAGCCTGCCTGGCCCTTTTGCTTGCCGGTTGCTGCCGGACGCCATCCTTGGAAAATGCCGTGTTGATTGATGCCCGGAGTCTTGAAGAGTATGAAAAAGATGGGCATTTGGACGGCGCCATTTTGATTCCCCACGATCAGCTCTCTGCCGTGATTGAAACCCGGGTTCCGGACAAGGACACGCTCATTTATGTGCATTGTTCGAAGGGCCGTCGCTCCGAGATGGCGCAAAAGACCTTGAAGGAAAAAGGATATACACGGGTTAAGAACCTTGGGGGGCTGGAAAGTGCCGCCAAACGCCTGGACCGGGAAATCGTGAAGTAGGAGGCGGGGAACGAGGGGGCATCGGCATTCGAGCAACCGAATCGGCTTGGAGTCTCCTCCCTTGTGCGGGGCCAAGGAAAAGGCCCGGAGCGTGTCGGATGTGCCCTCCGGTTCTTCGGGCCAAAATTGTGGTTGAGCCGGAAAACCGGGGGGGCTAAACTGTGCCCCGGTTTCCTGAAGCGGGGAACCCTTACGGAGAGCAACGGTTATGTTGAATGTAATTGGATATGGCGGTCCGGTGGTTTGGCTGCTTTTGGCATGTGGGCTGTTTGCCCTGCTGGTGTTTTTGGAACGCTTGTTCAACCTGCACCGGGCGCAGATTGCGGCGGATGATTTCCTGAAGGGGATTTATAATATTCTGAACCGGGACAACACGGTGGAGGCGGCCACCATTTGCGAAGAAACCCCCGGCCCGGTGGCCCGGCTGGCGTTGGCGGCGGTGCTACACCACGACGACACCATGGACAACATCGCCCGTGCGATGGAGGATGCCGGTCTGGAGGAAATTCCCCGCATGGAACGGGGCCTCGGCTGGCTGGCCAGTTTGGCGCGCATTACCCCGTTGATCGGGCTGTTGGGTACGGTGCTGGGCATGATGAACATGTTGCTGGCCGCCCAGCGGGCGGCGCCGTTGGTGCACTCGGGGGATTTGAGCGGCGGCTTATGGGCGGCGTTGATTGCCACGGCCCTGAGCCTGGTGATTGCCATTCTGGCCTATGCCGGATACAACCTGTTGGTTTCGCGGGTGGAGTCCATTTTGCTGGATATGGAACGCTCCGCTTCGGCGTTGTTGAACTTCATGCGCCAATGGAAGAAAAACCGGGAAGTTCCGTCGGCATGAATATCCCGGACCAATCCATTCAAATGCAGTTCCGAAGTGTGAAGCGGCGCTTCAAGGGACGCTACCGCAGAGCGGTGGGGCCGGTCGAGGTGACTTCGTTGCTCACGGTCATCATCTTGGTGGGCATGTTTTATTTTTCCATTTCCTCTTTTGTCCTGCAACCGGGCGTCCGGGTGCATCTGCCGGAAAGCCCGTTTCTGGATGGCGCGCCGTATGGCACCCGCGTGTTGACGTTGTCGCAGGAGGGAATGGTTTTCTACAACGATGAACTGACCTCGCTGGAAGGGCTGGGGACCATGCTGGAGCGGACGGACGATTTTTCGGTCCTGCTGATTGAAGCGGATGAAGCAACGACATACGGTACGCTAATGGATGTGTATGGCTTGGCCATCCAGGCCGGAATTCGGGAAGTGGTGCTGGCCACCCGGCCCCCTGCGGTTCCGCTGCCCTAGGAGGCGGAGGCGGATGAATACTCACCAAGCAGCAGGAGCCCAGGCGCAGCTCTGGCGCCGGTTTTGCCGAAAGGGCCGCCGTCTGGCGTGGTTTTCGGCTCTGTTGTGGGTGGGTGGCCTAGCGGTGATGTTTCGCGTGGTTCCGGCCCCGGCCCCTGTTCCACGGGGGACGGCTCCGCTGTTGACTTGGGCAGGCGCCTCTTCTCCTGCGCTGGAGGATTTCCGTGCTCTGTGGTCTCCCGCCATTTTCTCTCTTCCCACGCCCATGGGCTTCACCCGCACCCTGCATCGCCAGCGTGTGGTTTCGCGCCCGCCCATCCAGGCGGTTCAGGCCGCTCCGGTGTTTCTCGAACGGGAGAAGCACACGCAAAGAGCGTTGTTTCCTTTCTTCGCCACGTCGGTGCTTCCGCGTTCCCGGCCGCCTGCTCTTTTGCTTTCGACTCCGTCTGAGCCGGTGTTCCCGGCCCGGACGGTGGGGGGGGATGCTCCGCGCCTTTTCTTCCCGGAGGGATGGGAGTCCCGGTTGTTTTCCGGTATTGAGTTTAACTTTGATGAGTGGAGCGATGTCCCTTGGACGGCGCGGGTGGAGATTCGGTTTGATGAGCATGGCGTTGCGGGTTCCGTGTTGGTGACGGAGAGCAGCGGCCAGCCGACCATTGACCGCCGCCTGGCGCGCTCGGTGAAGGGGTGGCGTTTGCTGGAGGAACAGGCTCCCCGGCTGGGACGGGTGTTGTGGCATGTGCCCCCTGCACCCGGCGGGGAGGATGCGGCGGCCGGAGGGAGGCCGGAATGATCCCAATTTCTCTGCCGGTATGGTTTTTGCTCGTGCTGCTGGTTCATCTGGCAGGGATCTTTGTCCTCTCCATCTATTATGCCGTGCGGCGCTTCCGCCGATTGCCCCACCGGCGGGAGGCCTCTTTTGTTTTTCGTTGCTCCAGCTGCGGGCATGTGTATTTTGACCGTCGGAATGTGCCGATGGCGGAATGCGAAAAATGCGGCGCCATGAATGAAAACATCAAAAGTTTTTGAAGTTGGAGCAAAAGTAGAAGAGAATGGATGCCGTTGTCCCGCAGAAGCGGGTGGCAGAGGAGAATTGATATGTCGTTATCCATCCCGATTTTGAAATGGACTCCCCACAAGGAGTCCAAAGAGCTGGAGGTGTTTCTGCGGCGGCCGGCCTTTGATCCCCAGGCGGAAGAGACGGCGGCCATGGTGTTGCGAGACATTCGCGCTCTTGGCGACAAGGCGGTCCAGAAGTATACGAAGGAATTCAACGCCGTGGCGTTGCCGCCGGCCAAATTCGCCGTTTCGCGTGAAGAACGGGTGGCGGCCTCGGGAGAAGTGGATCTGGTGTTCAAACGGATGGCTTCCGATGTGTTTGCCCGCGTGGTTCGTTTCGGGAAGGCCGGCATGCGGAAGGATTGGAGCATGGCCACGCCGAAGGGAGGAGTGCTGGGGGAGAAGTTCACCCCGCTGATGCGAATCGGCGCGTATATTCCCGGCGGCGCCGCCCCCCTGGCGTCCACGGCGTTGATGACGCTTTCCCTTGCCAAGGTGGCGGGGGTGCAGGAAATTGTGGCCTGCACGCCGTGCGACAAAAAGGGCCGAGTGAACCCCTTTCTGCTGCATGCCATGGAGGTGGCGGGTGCAACGGAAATTTACCGTTTGGGAGGCATCCAGGCCATTGGGGCGATGGCCTATGGCACCGCCACCATTCCCAAAGTCCAAAAAATCGTTGGTCCAGGCGGGCCTTATGTGACCGCCGCCAAAAAGCTGGTTTATGGCGATGTGGACCTGGACATGGTGGCGGGGCCCAGCGAAATTGCTGTGCTTGCGGATGAAACCGCCGTTCCGGCATATG
>JAISGX010000152.1 GCA_031262805.1 Verrucomicrobiota bacterium
CTGCTGTATCACCTGAAAAAGCACCCGGAGGACAGGACGCAGCATTTCGCCGATTTGGCTGCTTCCTATCAGGAAGCGGTTATGGACTCCCTAGTCATCCGGGTGGAGCGGGCGTTGGAACGCACCGGTGCGGTAACGCTGGCCTGTGTGGGGGGGGTGGCCAAAAATGCCGTCCTTCGCCGCAAGCTGGAAACAGTGGCCCGCCGCCGGAACACTAGGTTGCTGCTAACGCCGCTTGCCTACTGCACCGACAATGCCGCCATGGTGGCCGCCGCCGCCGGGTTGAGGGCTTCCGCCGGCTTGCCAAATCCCTCTGCCGTGGAGGCGGACCCCAGTCTGCCTTTATGTGATTGATATAATTCTTTTGCTGAAATAACAGACGGAATACGGTAGGCTTTCCGAACTCAACGAACCCTAAACGGGAAGAAAAGGGTCGGAATCGTGCAGGCGATGCCGAATGTGGTTTTGTTTTCTTTTTTGTGTCCGCCGCCCATAATGGAGCGAAAACGGAGGAAAGGAAAACAAACGAACGGTCGGATGATGAAGCGGATGAGAGGACCTCGGGTGCCATACTTCCAGCGGGAATGGCATTGGGCGCGAAAAATTGTTTCGTGTTTGTTTGACTTTTGTTTAGAAGTTGAGAAACTGCTTCATTGATTCTGGCAAGTGAATGAGTGTGGCGAAGGATAGTATAGCGCATGTATGCATCGGAATTTAGACGTCAAGTGGCGCGGTTGAACCGCTGCCATTGTTCGACGTGTGAGCTGTCGATCTTCGTACATGCCACACCCCCTCCCGCTGTGTGTCCGTATTGCCGGAGCACGTTGGAGCGGACGGAGGTGGAACTTCCCTTGGCGGAGGAAGCCGCGTTTCCTTCCCTGGAGGAAACCCGTGCGCGCTTGGATAAATTGTACCACCGTCCGCCGAAATGGCTGGCGTGGAGCATCAGTACGGTGGCGGTGGTCATGCTGGCCACCTCCGTTTTCATGCAACTGCGTAGCGTGGGAAACTATTTTTATCAGCCCTTGGTGAGTATTTACTCCTTGGTGGCGGGTATTTTCGTGGTTTCCCGCTTTTTGATTTCCTCCCTATACATGGCCCCGCGCAATGTGGGCTATGAGCCGACCATTTCCGTTCTGGTCCCGTGCATGAATGAAGAGGGAGTGATTCGGCAGACGATCGAACGTATTTTCGGAGCGCGCTATCCCGAAGAAAAGATTGAAGTGATCTGCGTCAACGACGGCTCAACGGATAACACCTTGGAATTGATGCTGGCGGCGCAAACCCTCCATCCCAATTTGATTATTGTGGATTTTGAGAAGAACCGCGGACTGAGTCATGCCTGGGCGGTCGGGGTGTTGCTGGCCCGAGGGGAATACATTGTCTGCGTGGACTCCGACACCTTCATTTTCCCCGGCGCCCTGCAGAAAATGGTGCAGGGGTTTGTGGACCCCTCCGTCGGCGGTGTCAGCGGCCATTGCGACGTGGAAAATGCGGCGACCAACCTGCTTACCCAGATGCAGGATGTCCGGTACTATTTTTCCTACAAAGTCATGAAGGCCGCTGAAAGTGTATACGGTACCGTCAGTTGCCTGCCCGGTTGTTTTTCCGCCTATCGCCGAGTGTGCGTGCTGCACGTGCTGGATGAGTGGTTGAATACCAAAATCATGGGGGAATACGGGAATTTTGGCGACGACCGTAGCCTGACGAACTTCATCCTGCGTGATTACAAAATTGTGTACGACGATCAGGCCCTGGCGACGACGATTGCCCCGGAGAACTGGAAGCAATATGTCCGCCAGCAGGCCCGGTGGAGCCGTTCCTACCTGCGCGAAGTCATCAAGGTCGGCAAATGGATGTGGAAAAAGCATCCCGTTCCCGCTTTGTCTTGGTATGCCATGATGTGGATGCCCATCATTGAACCCGTCGTCATGAGCATGGCGTTGGTCGTGGCACCGATCATGGCGGCGTTGGCCGGTAGCGGCAATCTGGCGTTTTCCTACATCTTGGGCGTCATCGCCATCACGGCGGTGTGGACGTTGCAATACTGGGAACAGACCGGCCGCAAATACTGGTGGACCGGCTTTTTGTACACCCTGAGCTACATGGTGTTCTTCAGCTGGCAGGTCTATTGGGCCCTGGCCACCGTGAAGGGCAAAAAGTGGGGGACACGCTGATGGCCGAACATCCGCCAGAGAATTATTTCGGCGAATCCTCCGATCCCTCCGCGCCGCCGCCCGCTTCCCACCCCGGCGGAGATTCCCCAACCTATATTCCGCCGCGACCGCCTCCGGCGTCCTCCACGTCCCAAGAAGACGAAGAGGCCCTGCGCGACACCCCGATGGGTGCTCCCATCAGTTTCCGGAAGGTGATGGAGGACGAAGGCTATTCGAACCCCATGGACAATCCGGAGCCGTCCCTGACGCCGCCGCCGGCAATGAGCTCTTCCACGGAATGGGCGCGCCCGCAGCCCGTCCAGCACGACCGAAACCTGCGCTCGTGGCTGTATTTCTTGGCCGGCATCTGCATCATCATCGCCCTGTGGATTCCGTTGCGCGCCATTTACCAGCGCTCCCGCTACCGGCCGGATGTCGTCGGCATCCGGGATGCCGACAGTTTCATTGCCCTGGCCTATGGCGGCATCAGCGCCGGTAAGGTGCAAGGCGCAGAAGAAGTCTCCCGTTTCACCTTTTCCCAGCACATCAAGGTGCTTCGTGAAAACGGCTTCAATCCCATCGGATTGAAGGATGTGCATGATTTTTACCACGAGGGCAAGCTGCTCCCCCGTAAGGCCGTCTTGATTTCCATGGAGCAGTCCAAAAAGAACTCCTATCTGGAAACCCGCGACATTTTGCGGCAAAACCGATGGAAAGCCGTCATGTTCGTGCGAGGCGACAGCATTGTCTCTAGGGATGCCAGTGCGTTGCGCTGGCCCATTCTTCGCGATATGGCCTTGTCCGGGACGTGGGACGTCGGTGCGGAATCCATGAACGGATTCCGGCGGATTCCGTCCGGCCCCGAGGGAGAAACAGGCAATTTCTTTTCCTCCCCGATGTGGATTGCGGAGGAGCAGCGCCTGGAAACACCAGAGGAGTTTTCGCAGCGCATCCGCGAGGAACATGAGAAGACCGTGGCTGTTTTTCAATCTGAAATGGGGTTCGCCCCGTTGGCATTTGCATATCCATACGGCGATTACGGGCAATATGATCCCCGCGCCATCTTCACCCGCGTGTCGAACATGGACGAGGTGGCGGATCACTACGGAGTCGGATTTTCACTCGGCCCCTTCATGCTGAACACGAAGTATTCCGACCCCCGCGCCCTCAACCGCCTGCTGGTGAATCCCGATTGGACGCCGGAGCAGTTCCTGTCCATCATGGAATCCGGCCGGGCCATCCAGTCTTGGGATGTGGCCGATCCGCTCGCGCCCAACCGCTGGCTGACCGATTGGGGCCAGGTGGAATATCCGGAAAATGGCAGCATGTGGATTAAGGCCATCCCTAGGGGCTTCCGCCCCAGTAGCAATGCGCCGCCGATGAATCCCACCACCGGGGCCCTCTCTTGGATGATCGGCAGCGACTTGTTCGCCAACTTCACCGTGCGCATCCGCTTCAGTGTGGAAGCCGGCCAGTTCGGCATCCGCCTGCGCTCCCGTTCCGGCGGGGAAGAAGGCATCCGCATTCTGTTTGATACAGACGGCAATTGTTGGGTGAACCAAAAGGTGTTCGGTGCCCCGGAATTCGTGCACGCCGCCGTACAGAGCCTCAGCGCTAAACCCGGCTTGGACCGTGTTTTGACTGTTTCGTTGCTGGGTCGCACATTGTTTGCCACGCTGGACGGGCACATGCTGCTCAAGGAACCCCTGGACCTGATGGGGTCGGACACACCCGGGCTGTTCGGCTTCGAAGTCTGGGACAGCGAACCCGGCATTGCCGCCACCCGGATTTCCTCCTTGGAATTTCCTCGTGCAGGACGCTTCCTGGTGGAATGGTCGGCGGATGAAGCGTATACCTCCACCTATCTCATGAAAAAACTCAACGAAGATGCATTTCGTTGGGGGGTCATCAGCCCGCAGTGGCTGGATGCCATGCGCGCCATTCCGCTGGTGCTGCCGAAGTGGGACGACGAAACCATCCAAACCTTCGCCGCCATGCGCGCCATTCCGGTTCTGCCGCGCATCACCCTCCGCTCTGCCGAGTTGGCGCTACAAATTCTGCCGGAGTTGCCGGCTGTGGACGGCAAAGCCATGGGCGTAGACGGGGTGAACCTCGATTGCCGTCTGGTCCCGCACGAAGACATCCCCACACTGGTTCCCTGGTTGCAAAGTGTTCATAACAGT
>JAISGX010000038.1 GCA_031262805.1 Verrucomicrobiota bacterium
CGATGTTGTTTTCGGTCACGATGGTCTGGCTGGTCACATTCCGGATGATGGGCACTTCCTTTCCGATGAACAACTGCGAAACTTCGTTATTGGCCGTCAGCAGGGTGGGCGTGGCGATCAGTTTGGCATCCCCCCGCTCCTGAAGCAACTGGACGCGGGCGGTGAAATGTTCGCTGATGAGCTGGAAGCTCATGGCTTTTTCCTGGGAAGAAGCCGCCGGAAAAACCGCGCCCCATGCCGTATCATCCCCATTGACCCGGAAATCCCCGGTTGCAGTATAGTCAAACACCGTATTGAGCTGGTCGGTGAGGTTCAATTCCAGAATTTTCAGTTCCAGCAGTACCATGGGAGTGGGCACATCCAGCTGGCGAACCAAGGAACGGATGTCCTCCATGACGCGTGGATCTCCGGTGCGGACCACGAGCATGTTGTTCCGGCGCGAGACCGTCACATATACGCTGGCGGGCCGCCGTTGCAGATCCTGCAGAATCTCCACCAGGTTGGTGGCGCCGTCATTTCCCGCCTCCATCGCCTGCTGAATACGGTCGGCATCCTCGACCTGCAGGTCGCGTAGCGTGGCTTCCTCCAGCCGACGTTCCGCCGCCTGGTCGCGCACGGAATCCCACGTTCCGTCCCGGTTCCGGGAGTAGATGCCTCCGTTCCGCCGGGACTGGCCGTAGCCCCGGTTGTTCTGCAGGTTGAAGTTGCCCAGCAGAGACGACCCGGAGCTGTTGTTGATCATGTTGAAGCGTTCGAAGCGGCGGGATAAATCGTTCAGGTCATCCTCCAGAATATCTTCGTCGCCCAGCGACAGATAGACCCTGTCGGCATAAATGCCCTGAATGATGGCGGCAATTTCCGTCACGTTGGGATACAGTAGCGTGAAGGTTTCGCTCAATTCCCCCGTCTGTTGGCTGGCCAGATTGCTCTGGAACTCGGCCATGGTCAGAATGCGGGTGGTGGGCGTGTGGCCGCCATCCCCCACGCGGTACCACAAACCGTAGCTTTTGCAGAGCTCCTCCACCACCTCCTCCGGCGTGACGTCGCGAAGGAAGAGCGACACCGGCACCTTCGCCGCCGCTTCCGTCGCAACATAGTTTTGGCGGCTTTGGTCGGCCAGAAGCCGCAGGGCCAATCCCAGCGGCACGCGGTTGAACTCCACATACGCCAGCACATCTTCCGAAAGGGCCTGGGTGGAACCCAAACGGCGGCTTCGGGTGAAGGAAACGGGCAACATCCATGTTTCCTCCAAGGCCGGTGCTTCGATTTCAACGCCTTTCTCCGACACGCCCAGCACGTTGATGCGCAGGGGGATGCCGCTGGCCTGCAAAGCCAGCGTGGCGCCGGGACGGACCACATCGGTTTTTCCATCTTCACTTTGGATCAGGGCAATGCCCGAATCCCCATCGGCCGCCACCAATCCGGCCAGCGTTAAACTCCGCAGTTCGGTCATTTGCGCCCGCAACACATCCCCGAGTGGAGAGGCCACCCGGGTGGGATCGGGGACCTGCGCGCACACACCGAAAACCGATCCCGCCAGAATCAAGGCGGCCAAGAAAAAACAATGTCGTGTCATTATGATATAACCCTTTTAGTGGTATCTAAATAGATACAACGTATGAATCCGGCGGGAAGTTCAAAAAATATTCTTCCGCTTTTCCGGCTGTCCTCCATGTGGAGGCCTCCTTTTTCATGGGTTTCCCGGCGCCTCCTCCCATCCGGAAAAAGCAACCCGGCAGACCTCCTTGGACGCGCAGGCCCATGAAAGGAAACACAAAACCTAAAAAAAGAAGGAGGAAGATGCCAAAGAGCCGAATTCCACGGCGGTTCGACACAGCGAATCCAGAAAGTGAAATGAGCCGACGTGTTCCTTCGCAGGAGGTTGAAAAATCGCTCCCCTTCTTCAACGGAAAGAGCCGGGTCGCTTCAGCATGTGCAGGGCGGAAGCCAGAACCGGACCGCCAACCGCCTTCCAACGCTCGGGAAAATCATCCGGATGGGCCAAAGAATGATTCAACCGGGCCATCTGCTTGGATGAAGGCAAATGCCGGACAGCCAGGGAAGCAGCCTGCTTCCAGGTTTCGTCGGCCTGGGGAAGGGAGGCCGCCGTCAATAGGGCCATGCCGGCGAGATATTGCGTGGCATGGGAGGAAGAGTCCTCGCCGAAACGGCCATCCGGCCGTTGAAGGGCCATGACATGGGCCACACCGGCACGGATTGCCCCGGCTTGAGTGTCGGCCAGCGGATCCGGCCCAGACTGCATCAAAGCCAGCAGCGCCAAGGAGGTCACACCCAAATCATAGCGGGAAGGCTGTTGCCCAGCATCCGCTGGCCAGCTCCCATCCGCCCGCTGGAAGGAGGCAAGCACATCCACCGGCGTTGGATCCGCAGCAAGCTGGAAAGAATCCGGGGCTTGGAACATCCAGACGCCAATACCCAGCACCACGGCCACCCCAGCGACCAGCCGGAGGCCGCATTCCATGGGAAAAGACCGCCGCGCCGGGCGGGGGGGAAGGCCCGCCTGGACCTTTTCGACGAAATCCGCCGGAGCCTTCGGTATGGGTTGGGCGCGCAGGCGTTTCACCACCCCATGAAATTCCTCCATCCGAAGGGGATCGTCCAGCATGTGGAAATCAGGTTTCATGAAATGTCTCCTTGAGGGCGGCCAAGGCATTGAACACACGGGATTTGACAGTCCCCACCGGAATCCACAAAACGGCGGCGATCTCGTCGTAGGCCAGCCCCTGATGGACGGCCAACACAAGCACTTCGCGCATTTTGGGCGGCAGGGAATCCAATGCGGATTGAATATCCAGCTCCCGCGTCAACCGGCGCATTCCTCCGTCGGTGGACGAAGGCATGGCCTCGCGATACCGCTCGGCAAACAACCGAAAGCGGGATTTCCGGCGAAAATCGTCCAACCATACACGGCGCGCCAGTGTATAGAGGAAGGTCGTGAACTTGGCCCTGGGCTCGTATTTGCGTCGATATTTCCATATCCGTATGAATGTCTCCTGTGCGAGGTCCTCGCCATGATTGGAAACGCCCATGCGGGCGAAAAAGTTCAGTAGGGAACGCTGGTGCCGCTCCACAAGGCGGCGGAAGGCTTGTTCATTCCCATTTTGAACTTGCGCCATCAGGGCAAAATCATCAGGTTCAGGCTGTATATCGTCGGACATGTGGAAGCCATTTTTGAACGTCTGTCGGAAAAAAGAAAGCCTTTTGGATCGGAAAGAACGCCGAAACGGGCTTCGGCATGAAACCCGTGCGAACTTTTCAGGCTCTTCATGCGTTCATAAGGGCAACAGAAACCCAGAAAGGATGGTTTATATGCGCAAGTGGATGGTTGGATGTGTGGCGGGTTGCCTCTCCGCAGTAGCGGTGTGGAGCGCGAATGTCCCGGAGGATTTGAAACGAGATGCCGAGGCGGCCATGAAGCGGGGGGCGGACTGGCTGGTGGACCAGCAGCAGCACGGCGGATATTGGGCCCTCCCGGACACGCCCGCACTTTCGGCCCTGGCCATGTGGGGCCTGCAGGTGACGGATCCAGAGGCTTATGCCCTTCCCATCAACCGGGCACTGGTGTTCGTGCTGACCCACACGCAGGAGGATGGCTCC
>JAISGX010000073.1 GCA_031262805.1 Verrucomicrobiota bacterium
TGATACGGGGTGAACGTATATAACACCTACGGTTCCGAACAAGTCGGTTGACAGACACGCTTTTTTTCAGCACTATTGAGGAATGACTCGCGCGAACACTGAACATACTCCCCATTCCCGCACGCCCGTGCTTTTTTTTGATTCGGGCGCGGGCGGGCTTCCGTACTTTACGGCGTTCCATAAACGGAATCCGTATGAATACGCTGTGTATACGGCGGATCGGGCGAATTTTCCCTACGGCGAAAAATCAAAGGGGGAAATCACGGATATACTTATGCGGACAGCCGGGGCGCTTATCGGGCGTTTTGAGCCGAAAGCGGCGGTTCTCGCGTGCAATACCGCGTCCGTCTCGGCTTTGGCGGCGCTGCGGGAGGCGTTTCCCGCAATTCCGTGGGTGGGTACCGTTCCGGCGGTTAAGCCCGCGGTTATGGGCAGCCGGACGCGCCGCGTGGGGGTCATCGGCACGGAGCGCACGATAGAAGACCCGTACATAGCCGAGCTTGCCACGAAATACGCGCCGGACGCGGAGATAATCGGCGTTGCCGCGCCGGATGTGGTGCGTTTCGCGGAGGCGGGCGGAGAGAGCGCCCCGTTTGACGAACAGCGGCGCGCGCTGCTGCCTTCCATAGCGCGTTTTAGGGAAGCGGGCGTGGACGCCCTTGTGCTTGGCTGTACGCATTTCCTGCTTGTGCTGGACGCTTTCCGCGCCGTGTGCGCGCCGGATATTGCCGTGTACGACTCGGTGGAAGGCGTTGTCCGCAGAATAGAGAACGTCTCGCTGGCGAGCGCCGCGCCGCTGTCTGCCGTGGACGGCGGCGCGGGCGGCGATCAGCCGCTGTTGCTTTTGACCGGAGACGCGCCGCCCGGCGACGTATGGCTCGCCCGCGCCGCCGCCGCCGGACTGATCCCGCGCCTTTTTAACGAGGTTCTGCCATGACCGGTCTTATACTGCGCGGTTCAAAGAATATTTTCTTTGTCCAGTCCGGCGCGGAAAACCGCGTGTTTGAATGCCGCATTAAGGGGAAAATCCTCAAAGGCGTGGAAACGTACTACAATCCGCTCGCGCCCGGAGACCGCGTTGTTTTTGAGCCGGACGGCGCGGGCGGCGGGCGCATTACGGCGCTTGTGCCCCGGCGCGCGGTGTTTACGCGGGGTAATCAGAAGGAGCTTGGGCGCGCCCGTTCCGCCGCGTCTCAGATTATCGCCGCGAATGTCGATCAGGCGGTGTGCGTAACGTCCCCCGCGTCTCCGCCGTTCCGCCCCCGCTTTATAGACAGGGTGCTTGTACAGGCGGAAAGCGCGGCTATTCCGGCGGTGATTGTGTGCAATAAGGCGGATTTGCCCTTTGACGAAGAGGCGGAAGACCGGCTTGCGGACTTTGCGCGCATAGGGTACGAGGTTCTGCGCGTATCAGCCCGCAGCGGCGCGGGAATGGACGCGCTCAAGCGGCTGTTGTACGGCAAGCTTTCCCTTTTGGCGGGGCAGTCCGGCGTGGGAAAATCCAGCCTTATCAACCGTTTGTCGCCGGATTTGGCTGTGAGAACCGGCGCTATCAACGAAAAATACGACCGAGGCGTCCATACTACCACGATGTCAAGCCTGCTCGAAATTCCGATTGAGGCGGACGGGGATGTTTCCGCGCCGTTAAAAACCTTCATTATAGATACGCCCGGTGTGCGGCGTTTCGCGCCGGACGGCGTTTCCGTCCGGGAGCTTGCCCTGTATATGCGGGAATTCGCGCCGTTTGCCGGCTCGTGCGCGTTTGGCGCGTCGTGTTCGCACACCGGGGAAAAGGGGTGCGCGATTATTGAGGCTGTGGAATCGGGGCGCATCCACGTCGATAGGTATGAGAGTTACCTCCGTATGCGGGCTGAGATGCCGGCGCGTTAGCAGGCTTTTTAGGGTTGAACAGAGTCTTGACAAACGAATCTAATATATGTTAATATAGTTAAAATGGCGAGATTAGTTAGTATAGGTAAAGCGGCGCGGGCTTCAGGCATCTCTATGTTTATGACTATGATGAAACGGCAAAGGTATAATACAGAGAATGAGTGAGCTACAGGCTTTAAGCCTCTTTTCCGGCGCGGGAGGAATGGACATCGGCGTTAAAAAAGCCGGTTTTGACCTTTTAGCCGAGATTGAGTTAGACAAATATTGTTGCCAAACTCTTAGAGCGGCGGTTGAACGCGAGAAACGCGCCACAACTGTTATAGAGGGGGACATCCGCGCAATTGACCCCGCCAGCCTAATGAGCGACTACAACCTAAAGCCGTTTGATTTAGACCTTCTTTTCGGTGGTCCACCCTGTCAGCCCTTTTCTCTTGCAGGAAAACAAAAGGGATTAGATGATGAGCGTGGTCCTTTGCTCTTTGAAATAGCCCGTTTTGCGGGAATCATCAAGCCTAAAGTCATTTTTCTTGAACAGGTTAAGGGACTTTTATCTGCTAAAGGTCTTACGGGTCAGCGCGGAGAGGTCTTTAATGCTTTTATATCTACATTAGAAGGTCTAGGCTATACGCCAAAGTGGAAAGTATGCTGCGCCGCTGATTATGGCGTCCCTCAACTACGGGAAAGAGTTATTTTAGTAGCCACTTATGGGAAAAATGGTTTTGTGTACCCAGAACGAACACATGCGCCAGCCAATGAAAGCGGAGATGGGGCGCTTAACCTTTTCGGTCTTCCTCCCTATGTTACCGTAGGTGAAGCTCTTGCAGAACTGAGCGAACCTAGCCCCAAAACGCCAGGAACAACATTTTTTGATAGGCTTGATAGTCATGTAGATGTAACCCCGCCCCGCGACCGTGAGCGTATAGCGGGTGTTCCCGAAGGCTCCTATCTAGCCGCTCAAACGCAACTAGATAAAAGTCTAAGATGTAATCTTTCCCCCAAAGACACGACAAAGTATTTACGTCTTGACCGAAAGAAGCCGTCAAATACTCTGCGCTGTGGAGAGATATTTTTTCACCCAACAGAAAACCGTTACTTAACCCCTCGTGAATATATGCGGCTTCACGGTTACGATGATGACTACTATTTGAAAGGGCCCATCCGCTCACGGACGGGAACCGTCAAGAATCTCGACCAACACCGCCAAGTAGCAAACTCTGTCCCGCCGCCTCTTGCCCGCGCCATAGCCTTAAAAATAAAGGAATACTTACAAAATGAGTAAAATATTTGAATTGTTTGGTTATCGTCTCGACCAATGGAACGAAGCCGCCGCCGCGAATCTTGCCCAAGCGCATTGCCCCTTTATGAATGGTGAATGTGATGGCGGGGGAAACCGCTACTCATCGGCTATCAACCTTGATGAACACCCGGCGCTCAAGACGAAAGTTCCCAACAAGAAAATAATACAATGCGGCGTCTGCTCTTTGCAGTTGCACACAGGCGAACAGCCCTGGATAGTCTGCCCCCGTCGTCTTTTGTCGGTCAAATACGGTAATCTTTCCGCATATCAGGCCGAAGTCAGACAGAAAATCTCAACATATGCCGGATTAACCGGCAAAATGAACTATAAGGCATGGTCAGAGGTAAAAATCAAGACCGAAGTTTCCAACGACGAGGACGAAGCAAAGACTTTTGACTATACCTTTGATTATGTCATAGCCGGAACAGGGCGAAAAAAGGTAGATGAAGCCGCAAAACTTCTTGAAATGTCCCCTGCGGTGGTACGCAAGACAGCGGAAAGCAGCGGTTTCACCCTTGCGGCTAGAGATGGCGCGGACTGGATAGACGATTTCCCAACCGACCCGCTTATTATCATCGAAGTAATGACCAGCAGCACATCGGGAGGAAACAAACGCGATAGAACCCAAATAGCGCAAGCCTGCGAGGACGCTATTTTGAACGGCATGAAGCACAACGGGCCGGGCATTAACTACCGCCAAGTATGGGCGCGTATGGTGAGCCAACTTATTGTCAAATCACAAGTAGCCCTGGCATGGGGCGGAAAGACTATTTGGCTTGTTCAAGACGTATTGGCCGATTACATCTCAAAATCAACCGCTCTACGCCTTCCTGAATATCTGGCCGAGACGCTGAACGAGGTCAACATCTTACAAGCGGGCTATGGAAACGCCATAATCGGACAGGCCAACGGCCCTATCGAATTGACAGGAACAAAGCTATTTTCCGGCCCCATAGCGGAAAGCGAAGGTGGAACAGCGGCGAAGGGTTTTATAGACATCGTAAAAATCGGCGCTCCCCCACCCAAGAAGCAAATCTGGAAATCTCTTTTGCATAAGCCGCCCCTGGGCAGTTGGACCGTCTCATAATGGGCTAAAGGCAAATGGACACCGTAAGCAAAGAAAAACGCTCGGAAATGATGAGCCATGTTCATTCAAAGAACACCAAGCCCGAAGTCAAATTCCGAAAGCTCATTTTTCACGCTGGTTTCCGTTATCGCCTTTATGTCAAAGGCCTTCCAGGGAAGCCCGACCTTGTTTTGAAGAAGTATAAAACCGTAGTCTTTATAAATGGCTACTTTTGGCATGGTCACGAAAATTGCCCGCGCCGCACTCCTGTGAGCGGCAACGGCGGCATTCGGTTGCCGGAGGATGCTCTGCGCATGGTGGCGGAAACCGGGGTGGACGGCGTTATGGTCGGCCGGGCCGCCAGCTTCGCCGGCTTGCGGCCGACCGAACCCCGGCGCTGCCATCCGTGGAGGATGTCCGGATGCTCATCCGGGAACATTTGGATCGGGAGGCGATGCGGATGGAGCGGCGCGGACCAAAAGAATTGAAGCTGGGCGTTGAATTGACGGCGTGTCTGGTCCTGCGTGCGCATCTGGTACGCTATCTTCGGGGCTTCCGCGGTATCTGAACCCTGGCGGTCCACCTGGAGGAACACCAAGACAAGGCGATGCTGTTGGGACGAATTGATGAGGTGCTCGTGCGACGGGCCGACGGCTGCGGAGCCGGACGCCTGAGCGCGGAACGGCGGCGGGCAGGTTCGGCCGCGTTTCGTTCCGGAAGGAGGGGCGGCGAAGAAATGGCATGTCAGCTCGCCTAGGGCCAGGCGTGGTTTCCGCTCCACTTCCGTGAGGAAGTATTTCCTGAAGCGGAGCGCATCGGGCGTGGCCTCGACAAGTTCATCGTCGTTGATGTATTCCAACGCTTCTTCGAGCGAGAGGCGGGTGGCGGGGGGGGCGAGGAGTTAAGGAACTTGGATTTCTTGGAACCCACATAGCCTAGGTCGGTATTGCCGGTAAAATATCACCTGAAGGGGTTGAAGAATGGGCATCGAGACCCTGTGGTGGCTCAATACGGGTTCCATCAAGTTTCTGGATATCTATGTTATGCGATTTTTTCCAGATGGGAAGTTGGTGCCAGTCATTGGGGAACCCCATGTGGGATACGACTGGGAACTTCTGCTGCTGAATCAACTGCCTGATTCTTTGCCCCCAGGTATTGCACGGGTCGATGATGTCCATGAGATAGGCCAACAGGACAAGAGTGTTGTAGATGCATCTCGTCTGGTGGACGGATCGTACGACGCTCTGGGCGAGGACATCGGGGTTGTGGGGAATTGTGAGCGTGATAGTGAACTGACGGTTCCATAGACGCGCATGGTGGGCGCAGATGTTGCGGACATAGACCATGTGATGCAGCACGGAAGAGAAAACAGCGGCGGAGAGGCGATATTGACCGGCGATGCACTTGCGGTCGCCGTTTCTACGGATGTTGTGATAGAACCGGCTCAGGGTGCCGAAAGACATGACCTCGCAGGCCGCCCAGATAGGAAGGTGCTCCATCCCGTACTTCTTCTTGTGATGAGCAACGAAAGCCTCGTGACTCTGCTTCAGGGCCTTGTCCAATTCAGCTAGGCACTTCTGGTGGTGCGTATTATCGTGGAATACATCCTGGTTTTCATAGGCCATGGGTCCGTAGGCATGAGCCAAACGATAGGCCCATTGGGATCGCGCCGATATTTCGATTTGTTTGGTTGCCTCCGTGACGAGGGCACATAAGGAGCGGTCGAAATCGTACAGGGACCAGAGGTCGTTGAAAGTCGTGCCGGGTTTGAAGCGGTCAGGTTTCTCGGGTACGGAGAAAGGGATGCGATAGACAGAAAGTCGGTAATAATTGTGGTGGGCTAAACAGCGCAGGGCGAGTGATTCGTCCAAAACAACCAAACCTCGCTGTCGGAGCAACTCCAGCTGCTCCTCAAGCGGCAGCGGCTTTTTTGTGAATTTTTCTGGGGACATGGCGACAAAAAAGTAACCCGCCGATTTGAGCCTTCCCCTGCGGGACGTACGCTTGGCGGGTGTTGTTGATTGCCAACGTATAACATAGGCCGAATGAGCGCAAGGGGAAAACGCGGCCCCGGCGGTGGCTGTGCTGCAGCGGACGGCTCGGGTGCAGACGCTACCCGCTCAGGGCATGATGGTGGTGTTCCGGATGCTGGACACCCGGGGGAGAAGTCGGGGAAGGATTTCGTCCAAAGGGATGGCCATCTCGAAAAGCGGCCATAGGGGTTTCCCCGGATCGGCGGAAGAAGCGTGCGTAAGGCACCCGTCGCTCTGTTGTCTCAACGCCAAGGGCCATTGAAGGGGTGAAAAGCCGGGGTGGGCACGTGGCGGCGAGAGCGTCCGCCAACTTTGCCTATTACGAAGCGGCTGAATTCCGGACGGAGCGCGGGAAAGGTTCCGCTCTCGGTGAATAAGACGAGACTGGCGGGAGGAATTCCAGAAGAGCAAGCCAGCCTGCTGGGCGGCCCATCGAAGAACGAGGCGGAACATGAGAATTTTCCACACCGTGGAAAACTTTTTTCCACGGTGTGGAAACCGGGCGGCTTCAGCCTCGCAAAATGTTGTCTTCGGCCCGGCGTTGGTCCACGAGGGCCTTGGATTGCTCCTTGAGGATATATTTTTGGATTTTGCCGCTGGCGGTGAGGGGATACTCCCGGACGAAGAAAACATACTTGGGTGTTTTATAGGCGGCGAGGTGGCCGCGGACAAAGTCCCGGACGGCTTCTTCGGTGAGGGTGGCGCCCTCGTTGAGGATGATGAAGGCAACGGGGAGTTCGCCGTATTTTTCATCCGGCGCGCCGACGAGCTGGACATTCATGACTTCGGGGAGTGTTAGGATTAAATCCTCCACTTCGCGCGGGGAGATGTTTTCGCCGCCGCGGATGATGATGTCCTTGATACGCCCGGTGATGCGGTAGTAGCCGTCTTCGTCGCAGGCGGCGAGGTCGCCGGTGTGGAGCCAGCCGTTGGAATCGATGACCGAGGCGGTCTGCTCGGGCATTTTGTAGTAGCCGTGCATGACGTTGTAGCCCCGGCAGCAGATTTCGCCCTCCGTGTTGGGAGGGAGGAGTTCGCGGGTGGCGGGGTCGAGGATGGCGACTTCCACACCGGGGAAGGCGGGGCCGACGGTGTTGACGCGTTGTTCCACGGTGTCCGAGCCATAGGTCTGGGTGATGCCGGGGGAGGCTTCCGTCAGGCCGTAGACGGAGGTGATTTCGGTGACGTGCATGTCCTGGATGACGCGCTTGAGCACCTCGATGGGACAGACGGTGCCGGCCATGATGCCGGTGCGCAGACTGCTCATGTTGAACATCTTGAACATCGGATGGGTGTACATGGCGATGAACATGGTGGGCACGCCGTTGATGACGGTGCATTTTTCTTGGTGCACGGCGGCGAGGCCGAGCAAGGGATCGAACACTTCCACGGCCACGATGGTGGCGCCGTGGGTCAGCGCGGCCATCACGCTGAGGGTGACGCCGAAGCAGTGGAAGAGGGGCACCTGGAGGCAGAGTTTGTCTGCGGCGGTGAAGCGCATACGGTGGCCGATGCTCCAGCCGTTGTTCAGGATGTTGTGGTGCGAGAGCATCACGCCCTTTGGAAAGCCGGTGGTGCCGGAGGTATACTGCATGTTGACGATGTCTTCGCAGGTGAGGGTTTTGCGGATGTCATCGAGCAGGTGGTCGGGCTGGTGGTCGCCCAACAGCATCAGTTCGGCGGTGGTGTACATGCCGCGGTGTTTTTCCTGCCCCACGTAGCAGGCGTGCTTGAGGTGGGGATAGGTTTTACTCTTCAGGTGGCCGCGGGGATGTTGCTTCAGTTCCGGCACGAGGGAGTTGAGGATGTCGATGTAGCTCACGTTGCGAAAGCCGTCGATCAGGCCGAGCATCTTCATGTCGGACTGCCGGAGCACATAGTCGAGCTCCTCGCCTTTATAGGCGGTGTTGACGGTGGCGAGCACGGCGCCGATTTTGGCGCAGGCGAACTGGAAGGTCAGCCAATCGGGGACGTTTTTGGCCCAGATGCCGATGTGGTCGCCTTTTTGGATGCCGATGGCGAGGAATCCCTTGGCCAGCCGGTTCACGCGATGGTTGAATTGGGCATAGGTCCAGCGGAGGTTCCGGTCGGGATAGATCAAGAATTCGTGGTCCGGGGTGTGGGCGGCCCAGAATTCCAGCTGTTCGCCGAAGGTGAGGCGGCTGAAGCCGTCTTCACCGGCGCCGATGGGGGCATTGGCGACGTCCATGGAGAGAACGGGGGGGCGGGTCGGAGTGGTCATGATGAAGCCTCGAAATGGGGGGGAAAGGAAGAAGGGCTCACGCGGGGGCGTACACAACCGCCAGCATCCGGGCATCGCCCTCCAAGGCATGCACGTGGTGGGGAATGACGGATTCGTAGTAAATGCTGTCGCCGGCTTCGAGCTGGTAGGATTCCCTGCCGTACAGGATTTCAATGCGCCCGGAGAGGACATAGAGGAATTCTTCGCCTTCGTGCTCGTTGAGCTTCACATGGCCGTCGGCCGGATGGACGTCGATCAGGAACGGTTCCATGTTGCGGGACGCTTTGCGGGGGGCCAGGGGGTGGAAATCCAGCGTGGCGCGTTTCTGGGCGGGATCGTTGCCTGAGAAATGAACCGTTCCGCCGGCCTCGCCCTTACGGACCACCACGGGGCCTTCCAGCATCTGGTCGTCCAGCAGAGTGCCCAGACGGACGCCGAGGCCGCGCGCCAGGCGCAGGAGGGGGCTCAGGGAGGGAACCAGCTCGCCGGCTTCCAGCGCGGTGATCATCTCCGTGCTACAACCGCTTTGCCTCGCGAGGGTGTCGATGCTGTATTCGCGCTGCTCGCGCAGCTTCCGCATGCGGGGGCCGATGAGGTTGAGGTCTTTTTCCATTTGGTCGTTCATGGGTTCATCCGTTTCTCCGGCGGGCCGTCCATCCAGAGGCGCGCCCGGTTTGTTCACAATCATCACAGGCGGGCAACAAAAAGCCCGCCGACATCTTCGTTTCGGCAGGCTTTTCAGAGGAACCAGAAGTTCCGCAGATCATCCAACGCAACACCCGCCGCCTGCCGTGGCACGAGTGTCGCGGCGCAACGCCAAGTATAAATCTTCCATTTGATGAATCCGCATCATTTTTCCATTGGAGCAATTTCTTCTCCACCTGTCAAGCAGGGGACATGAAAAAACGGTGGGGGCTTAGGCATGCGGTTGCGCCGCGTGGCGGGAGGAAGGAAGCTCGCACGGGCAACGGTTGCGCCACCATGCGGGCGTGGCTTCCTCCGCCGCACTTACGGCCTGGCGGCGGGCTGGCGCATCACCAGCATCCGGACCGGCTTGGCGGGGGGCTGGGGAGAAGCCGGTTGTAGCGAGAAGGTGTTGAGGACGGCGGGCAGGAGGCAGGTGCTGCATCGCTGCAGGATCATGGCGGGCTGGCCGGGCGTGCGGATGCGGATATCGCCGTCGATGGGAAAGAGCAGAAGAAACCCGGCTCCGTCGTGGTGCACCTCGTCGAAGTCGGAGAGGCTCCATTCCTCCACGTGGAAATGGGGAGCGTCCAGCAGCAGGCGGACGCTCCGGCCTTTGGAGCACTCAACGGCGTCTTGGACGGGCGGAATGGGGCTGTCGGTCATCTGCCAGTTGATGACTTGCAAGGCCTGTTCCACATGCAGGGGGCGCGGCAGGCCGGTTTTTTTATCCACGCGGTCCCAGTCATATAGGCGGTAGGTGGTGTTGGCGTCCTGCTGAACCTCCAGCAGGACGCAACCGGCGCCGATGGCGTGCACCCGTCCGCCGGGCGTATTGAAAATCATGCCGGGCCGGGCGGTGAAGCGTTGCAGAAGCGAGGGAATGGCGCCGTTTTTTCGGGCGGCTTCGAAATCCGCGGGGGTCACGCCTTCGCGAAATCCGGAGTAAATATGGGCATCCGGTGTGGCGGAGAGCACATACCACATTTCACTCTTGGCTTCGCCGCCATAGCGGGCGGCGGTTTCATCATCGGGATGGACCTGGACGGACAAGGTTTCCTTGGCATCAATCAGCTTCACCAGCAGGGGGAAGGAGGTTTCCTTGGAAGAGGGGCCGAGAATTTCCCGGCCATAGCGAGCAATGGCTTCCGAGAGCGTCAAGCCAGCGGCCGGGCCGGTGATGATCCGGGTCCGCCCGTCGGGGTGGTCGGCGATTTCCCAGGATTCCGCGTAAATGCCCGCATGCAACCGGCGATGGAATTCGGTGATGAACCGGTCCCCCCCCCAAATGTACTCTTTGTACACTGGTTGCAACAACATCGGCATGTGAAGATGTGAATCCATCGAATTGATTGTGCCTTGCGGCGTTGGACGGGACAAGGAAATTTCCGGCCCCGGTATGGGTGGAGGTCGGCCGGAGTGGTTTCTCGGTGTTGGGGATGTGCCCCCCGCCCGGATGTGACCACCACCGCCGGGGAGCCGCATGGGACGCACGGCCTGAATTTCAAAGAGACCTTCGCCGCAGGGAACTGTTTGCCGTCGGTGTGGGAATCCGCTATACCTTCTCCATAGGCCGCTTCAACGGGGTTTTCCTGACGGCGGAGGTGCGTGTTTGGAATGTGGACCTGAGGATCGGTGAGCTGCATGTGGAAGACCGCCATACGGGAGAAAAAGTCGGCGTGGAGGCCGGGGCGGGCATCGAAAATGAGTATGTCCATGTTTCCTTGGGCGCCAGAGTTCAATTTGAAGACGAAAGGATGAAGGAATGAAAAACGGGATGCGTTGGATGGTGCTGGCCTTCTTTGCCACAATGGCCGGAATTGGAGCGGCGGGGCGGGAAATTCCCATGGCGACTGAGTCGGAGAAGGCCGGATGGTGTCAGGCTGCGGAGGAAGGGATGAACCTGCTGCGTGCCAATCGCTTGGAACCGGAAGATGCAACCGCGCTCCGGCAGGCCGTTTTGGAAGCCGTCCTCCGGGCCGGGGATCCCTCGGTCACCTTTTACACTCAGGCGGAATGGGAAGACCTGCAGGCCCAGACGGCCCGCCGCGAGTGGGACACCGGTCTGACGTTGACGGCGACGGAGGGCCTGCCCAAGGTGACGGCGGTTCGTCAAGATTCGCCGGTCGCCTCGGCCGGCGTGGTCGTCGGCGAGTGGGTGGAGAAAATCGGCACGGAAGACATTTTGAGCGGCGGTGGGTTGCACCGGATCCGTCGCCTGCTTGCGGAAGGGCCGGACGCGGCGCTGGAATTGGGCATCCGGGGGGCCGACGGCACAAGCCGGACTTTGGTGCTGGAACGCGCCCTTCGGATGGATTCCTCTCTGGCGGATGTGGAAATCCTTCCGGCCAACATGGGCTATGTCCGCGCCGTCGGCATTTTTGAAGGCGCTGGCCGCGAGATAGCCGAGGCGCTGGCCCAATGGCAGGGAACCCATGTGTTTGGAGCCATCCTGGACCTTCGCGGTGCCGCCGGGTTTGCAGAAGCGGAAATTCCGGCGGTGGCGGCCGTGTTGGCCCCGATGGGCCGCACATTGTATACCGTGTTCGACCGAATGGGGCTGCCACAACAAACTGTTCCGGCTTCGTCGGCCGCTGCCCAGGCGACTCCGTTGATGGTGCTGGTGGATGAGCAGACCACGGCGGCGGCGGAATTGTTGGCGGCGGTGCTGGGCGGTAGCATCAAAGGGACCATGGTGATCGGCCGCGAAACCTCCGGCAATCCGCTGGTTCGGGAACCCGTCAGCCTGTCCTCCGGCGGTGTCGCCCTCTTGGCCGTTCGGAAAATCACCACGGAGGATGGCACGGTCTATGACGGCGCCCGGGGCATTCAGCCCGATGTATATATCACCGATGCCGCGCTGGAAGAAACGGTGTTCGAGCCGGAGGCCCCCCTGCTCCGCCGCGGCAAACCGATGTCCGAAGAAGAAAAGGAAGATATGGCCCTGCGCGATAGAACCCGCAACGATACGTATTTGCGCCGGGCCACCGATGTGTTGCTGGGCCTCAAGGCGCTTGGTTACGACACCCCACGGTGAGCAGAGCCGGTTGATGCGATGAAGATTGCCCCCCCCACGCCTGAAAACATTGCCCATGCGGCGGAATTGCTCAACCACGGCGAGCTCGTCATCGTTCCAACGGAAACGGTCTATGGCGTGGCCGCCCGGGCGGATTCCGCCCAGGCCATGGAGCGGTTGTATGCTGCCAAAGGGCGTGCCGCCTCCAAACGAATCGCCTTTTTGGTGGCGAATTTGGATGCCGCCCGCACCGTCGGCGTCCGGGTGTGCTTGGGCGCGGAACGGATTGCCAAACGGTTTTGGCCCGGGCCGCTCACGATGGTGTTGCAGCATGGCAATGGCGATTGGGACGGGTTTCGCGTGCCGGAGCATCCGGTGGCGCTGGCCTGGCTGGGCTTGCTCGACGGCTTGCCTGCCGTAACCAGTGCCAACCGCTCTGGCATGAGTCCGGCGCATACGGCCCGGGAGGCCATGGACGCGCTGGCGCCCCATGTCTGTTTTGCCCTAGATGCCGGCCCAGCGGAAGGCCGCCCCAGCACGGTCATCAAGGTGCATGTGGACCGGATTGAGCTCCTTCGCGAAGGCCCCATTCCCCTGGCGGCCATCCAGGCGGCGGCCTGCGGCGCGCCAATCAGACCAGGCCCCTGACATCCCGTTCGGACAACAGCCGCAGGGGCTTGCCCTTCAGGTCCGCCTCGGTCAGCCGCCCGATCCGAATCCGCCGAAGCCGCTTCACCCGGATGCCCACCGCCTCCAGCATGCGGCGGATGTGGCGGTTTCGTCCCTCTGCCAGCACCAGCCGGAGCGTCGGCCCGCCTCGGCCCGCTTCCGGCGCCACCTCCAGCGCCCGCAGGAGTTCCCCGTTTTCCTCCACACCCTCGATGATGGCCGCCATCTGTTCGCGGGAGAGAGGGCGGTCCACCCACGCACGGTATTCCTTTTCCACGTGGTGGCGGGGATGCGCCATGGCGTGGGCTAGGCGGCCGTCATTGGTCAGCAGAATCAGGCCTTCGCTGTCGTAATCCAGGCGGCCAACGCCATAGAGCCGGACCTTGGGGTCCGCGCCGACCTGCGCCGCCCATTCCACGATGGTGGGGCGGCCTTCTGGATCGGAGGAGGTGCACAAAATGCCGCGGGGCTTGTCCGCCAGATAGGTCCGGTGGGGTTCGGCATGAACAAGGCGCCCATCCACCTCGATGCGGGAGGCGGCCGGATCGGCCCGGGTGCCCAACTCCGTCACCACATGCCCATCCACCTGCACCCGCCCGGCGGCAATCAGGCCTTCGCAATGGCGGCGCGAGCCGAGGCCGGCTGCCGCCAGAATTTTTTGGAGGCGTTGCGGTTCGGAAGCTGGGTGGGAGAATGTCATGCCGAGAGGTTGTAGAAAATTTTCCACTGTGTGGAAACTTTTTTTCCATACAGTGGACCGTTGCGGGGGCCCATCTCATTCTCCATCATGTGCGGCCAAACGGGCCCTCAGAAGCCGGATGGGGTGTCAATCCTTCCGGGGTGGAACGGGCGGTGGGGGCAGGGCGCGGAGCAGGAGCGGCCACTTGGCGGGGGGGATTTGTTCGGCCCGCTCTGTGGGGGCAATACCCGCGGCCGCCAGAGCGGGCAGAGGATCCTCCGTCCAGTCCCGCAGGGAACGGGCCATGGTTTTCCGCCGTCGGCAGAAGGCATGGCGTAGCAGGCTCTTGAGGGCGGATTCGTCCACCGCTGCGCCCAACGGTTCGGGCCGCAAAACCAGCTTGGAAATGGAGGATTGCACCTCCGGCGGCGGCCAGAAGCAGGTTCGGGTGATGTGCTTGAGCGTGGAAATGGCATAATGTCGTTGAAGGAGGATGGACAACAGGCCGTAGTCCTTGGTCCCGGTAGCGGCGGACAGGCGGTCGGCCACCTCCCGCTGAAGGGTGACGACCATCACAGAGGGCCGCCTTGAAAGCCCCGCCAGTTCAACCAGCAGGCGGGCGGCAATGGCGTAGGGGAGGTTGGCCACCAGTTTCATCCCCGGGTTTGGGAAGAGCCCATCCAGCGCGCAATCCAGAATGTCGGCGTGGATGAGGGTGAAATTCGGCGCATCCGTGAAGCGCCCACGCACGAAAGGCGCCAGCCGGTTGTCTTTTTCCACGGCCGTCAGGTGCGCCACCCGCTCCAGCAGGGCGGCGGTCAGCACACCGAGCCCCGGCCCCACCTCCACGACATGGTCTTGGGGCGACAAGTCGGCGGCGGCCAGCAGAATGTTCAGAATGTTCCGATCAATTAAAAAGTTTTGCCCCAGCACGCGCGAGGGGTGGAAATCCAGCTGCTCCAGCAAAGAGCGGACTTCGGACGGGCGCGTTAAATTGGGCGTGGGTTTCATTTTGGGATGTCCATGGCGGGGGGATTGTGTTAAGCAGAAAACAAGGTAGGAGTTGCCATGAGAGATGCCGAGAAAAAAATATGGACCCGGGAGGCATTGGCGGAAGAATGCAAACGCCTGCGCTCGATCAATCAACGGATCGTCTTCACCAACGGGGCCTTCGACCTCATGCATGCCGGGCATGCCACCTATTTGCAACTCGCACGCCGACAAGGGGATTTGCTAATCGTCGGCCTCAATACCGATGCCAGCGTTCGGCGCTACAAGGGACCGAAGCGCCCCATTGTGGATGAACAAAACCGGGCGCGGATGATGGCGGCATTGGAGTGCGTGGACTATGTGACGCTGTTTGACGAGGATGAGCCCAAAAATCTGATTGCGGCTTTGTTACCGGATGTTCTGGTGAAGGCCGAGGACTGGGCGCATTATGTCAGCGGCCGCGACATTGTGGAACAGCATGGGGGGCGGGTGGTTTTGGCGCCCATGGTGGAAGGCTTGTCCACCACGGTCCTCATTCGCCGGATTCTGGAGGCATATTTGCCCGAAACGGGCGCATAGCCTGTTCCGGGCGCCGGAGGCCGGAAGAGCGGAAAGAAAACCGGCTGTTTCCGTTCGACTTTATCTCATCGGGGGTGTAGGCTTGAAGCATTGAGGCATGTGCCCCGCATGGCCCGAGAACAGGAAGAACAGGCATGAAAAGAGCGAAGAGAAGTTCCCCCGGCTTCACCTTGATAGAACTGTTGGTGGTGGTGGCCATTATCGGACTGTTGACGGCCATTGTCGTTCCTTCCATCAACGGGGGGTTCAAAGCGGCGAAAAAGGCCAGAGCCATGCGGGAAATCAAGGATCTCCAAGGCGCTCTCCAGCGCTACGTTGCGGAATATAACCGCATGCCGGTGCCCAGCGCTTCGACTGCAAAACACGGCGGCAAGGATGTGCTCTTTGGCGCAGATAACCATGAGGTGGTTGACATCCTGTTGAACCGCAAGAGCGTTCCCGCCGCAGAAATGGCCATCATCAATCCGCGGCAGCTCGCCTTCCTGGATTTGGATTCCCAGACCTTGGATGCGTATGATCCGGATAAAACCGGCGGCCAGAGCGCCCTGATGGATCCTTGGGGAACCCCCTATGAAATCCTGATGGATATGAATTTCGACGACAAAATCGAGGTCGACAACCTGGAAATTCGCTCCAAGCTCGCCGTTCGTTCCCACGGGGCGGATGGGAAGGCCGACACCGACGACGATCTGAAAACGTGGTAGAAACGAGGTCTTGAATGAAAAAGAACGGCTTTACCCTCATAGAAATCCTGGTGGTGGTGGTCATCCTTGGAATTTTGATGGCCATTTTGGTTCCTGTGGTGGGCGGCGCCGGCAAAACGGCCAAAAAACGCCGGGCGCAGGTGGAGGTGAACTCCATCAAAACTGCCGTTTTGCAGTTTGTGGATGAATATCGGTATATGCCGTGGTGGCAGGGAGAAAAAGGGGAGAAAGTGGGCGCGGATGTCTCCTCCAAGGGGAGTGACGAAATCCATGCCCGTGTGATGGATATTTTGCTGGGAAACAATGTCCTCAAGAAAGCCTATTTATCCTTCCCTGAATCGCAGGATGACAAAGAGCTCTTCCGGGATCCGTGGGGAAATCCGTATATCCTCATTTTGGACCGTGATTTGGATGGGATCGCCCTCTACAATGGGGTGAAGATTCGCGAACGAGTCTTGGTGTATTCTCCGGGGCCGGATGGACAGGAGGCCACGGGGGATGAAATTTTATCGTTTGTGGAGCCCAAATAGGGACATGGAAGCTCACCGGAGAGGCGGAATGAAAAAATACGGGTTTACTCTGATTGAACTCATGGTGGTGATTGTCATCTTGGGCATTCTTCTCGCCATGGCCGTTCCGGCCGCCGGCCTGATTTTGAAAAAGGCCAAGATCGCCCAGGCCCGGTCGGATGCCAGTGTGGTGGTCGGCAGCATGATGAAATATCGGTTGGAATACAACCGGTGGCCGCCGGCAAAGGCCATTTCCGCCCAAAACGGATATGAAACGGACAAGGATTGGATGGAAATCATGAATCCGCCGCCGGATGCCGCCCGGCAGAAGGATAACTTCCATATGATTACATTTTTGACCCCGGGACCGGGAACCTTGGATGATGTTGGCAATTATGTCGATCCTTGGGGGCAGGTTTTTTTGTATCAAGTGGATGACGATGGCGACGGGATGATTGACCACCCGGCCGGAGGATCGGAACTTCGCGCTCAGGTGATTGCCTGGACGACCGCCCCGGAGGACAAAAACAAACCCCCGCACGAGAAGACGTATATCGGGAGTTGGGAGTAACCCGGATGGAAGATGCCGGAACAGATAAAGGAAACGGGCCGATGAAATCCTTCCAGGCAAAACGTGGCTTTACGCTCATTGAACTGCTGGTGGTGGTGGCCATCATCGGCATGCTCTTCACCATTGCCATCCCCGTGTTTGAAAATGCTGGGCAGAAGGATACCAACCGTGCCGCCCAACAGGTCGTCACGGCGCTACGCCTGGCCCGGCAGCACGCCATTGCCAAACGACAGTGGACCTTCGTGGTGTTTCCAAATCGGGACGGACAGTATAGCTCGGACCCCCGTGCCGTCAACCGCCTCGATTTGTGCCTGCGAAGCTATGCGATCATTTCGGTGACCAACAACTTGGATGAGTACCGGATGTATGAAGACGACGCCACCGGCCCCACGGTGGACGATATGGATCTGGAATTTGTGACGGATTGGAAATTTCTTCCCGATGGCATCTATATGGATGACAACAAGGCCCTGAAAGCGAATTATTTATTCGCGGGGGATAAATATGTGCCGTCTTCCGCCGGGAAATTCAAATTCCCAGTGAACCCCGCCAAGCCCAATGACCACAACATGATCATGAGCGCCGTTTTATTCAAGCCGAACGGGCGGCTGTTCGCCATGCAACACAACGGAAAAAAACATTGGGTCGACGCGAAGAGCGGACGCATTTATTTAACTTCCGCCAAATACTATGAGCGGTTGGGGAATCAATTGGCGGACCCGGTGGAGATTCCGGGCACCAACACCGTTCTTCAACTCCAGGCCAAGACCGGTATGGTGAAAATTTTTGATGAGTGAGAAGGCGGCGCATATGAAAACCATGCATTCATTCAACCCCCATTCCGGCTATTCTTTGGTGGAAGTGACCCTCGCCCTTCTGGTGGTGGCCGTTGGTTTGACGGCCACCTTCGCATTGTTTCCGGAAGGGTTGAAAGCCACCCGCTCGGCGGTGGATGATGTGGAAGTGGGCCTTTTTGCAGATTATGTCTTTTCCACTTTGGCGGTGACGGCGGCGGCCCAGGGGCTGGATGGTGGAAACCTCAGCGCGGCGCAGGGGAATAAATATGCCTCTCGTGTGCTCTCGGACCGCTTTTCAAAAGAAAAGCAGTTGGTTTCAGGAAACGCTCTCAACCAGTTTTATTGGATAGCCCGCAACTACGACCATGGAACGGGAGACTGGGATCTGGCTTCCTCCGCCGGATATGCGTCGGCCATTTTCACGTACCAACTGGAATGGAAGCCCATGTACAAGGGAAACAACCGGGATACGTTTTATGCGGTGCTGAAAGTTTGGCCGGGGGAATGGCAGACCATGCCATCGACCAATTTCCAGCCGTATGTGTTTTATCGGGAAGTGGTTCCCTATCCGAATATGTAGGAGCCGGCATTCATGAAACAAACAGGATTCACACTGATTGAAGTGCTCGCCTCCATGGCCGTGCTGGTCATGCTGGTGTTGGCGCTGACCCGCCTGAGCATTTCCGCCACGGAAATCACCCGGCGCGGGATGACGGCCATTGCGCGCAACAGCGCCGGGGAAACGGCGATGGATTCCATCCTGCAGGATCTAGACTGCATGGTGGTCAATGAACGCCTCGCCTGCGCAAAAATCGCGGATGACGTGCCGTATTGGCCCGGCGATAAAGGCGTATTCGACACCCTCTATTTCATGGGAACCTCCGGAGATCAGGACGACGACTTGCCCTACGAATACTTCAAGTACTATGTGAAGCCCTTGCTACGGACCAACTCTTTGGGAGCGGTTTACCAGCGCTATGACCTGTATAAAGCCCGCGTCATTATGGCGGTTGGGGCCAGTGGTAAACGGAAAACTTCTTTCTATGCGTTGCGGCAGGGAGATCAGGATTGGTGGGATCCATTTGATGAGATGGACTCGGAAGCACAGTCTGCACTGGATGAAGAAGTGCTGGCCGAAAATGTCGTGATGTTCGATGTGTATTGCCAGCGCTGGGACACGGGGGGGGACTTTATCACTTCCGGCTCTGATTTTTACAGTTCCGATAGTATGGGGGGGGGCGTGAGCAATATCCCGCCGGTTGCCGTCGATATCATGCTGGCGCTGACCAGTCCGGAGGCTGCGGTGGAGGGCGGCATGTTGCTGGCGAGCGGCCGGCCGGAGGATCGGGAGCGAGGGCTGGAAATTTTGAACAGGGATTCGTCTCTATTGATCGGCCGGGCCATGCCCATGATGGGGCCGAGCCAGTATCGTTTGCAGCGCCGGGCGCATAATCCGCTCACCCACTATGCCCCATAGGGGCGGGAGATGATCCGCATGATGAAGACAGACCAAAAACATTCGATGGACAGCCGCCGCCGGGGCGTGGCCTTGATTATTGTCCTGGGCTTCTTGAGCCTGATGGTGATGTTGGCCGTGGCGTTTGTGATTCAGGCGCGGATCGAACGGCTGGTCGCAGACGCCTCCCTGGATGGCATGCGGACACGGCAGATGGCCCAAACCGCCATTGCGGCGGGGATGCAGGATTATTTGAACGCCATTTTATCCGTTCCGGCTTCCGACACCCGGTATGACATCTTTCTTTCCGGGATGGGCGATTCGATCGCCTATTATTTTTCCGGCGAAACCATGGGGGATGAACGGTTGATTGTTGGAAAGGCGGCGGATTGGCTCACCAATGAAGAAACGTTAACCGCAGTGAGCAACAAGGTGGCGGATGCTCAATGGATTTGGGTGCGCGAAGAACCGGGCCGACGCAGCCGGATTCTAGGCCGTTATGCGTATGCGTGTGTGGACATTAGCGGATATTTGGATGCCAATCTGCTCGGCCAGAATTATCAGGAAAACAAATTGGGCCTTTACGGCGCGACTACCAACCGGAACAACATCCGGGTCATGACGTATGATTCCGCGTTTCGCCAGACAGTTACTGGTGGAGACCAAGACTTGCTTTCGACATATCAGAAGAATTGGAAAGGATTCGATACACCGGCCGCCCTGCTGAATTTGACGGATGGCACGATTAAGACGGGGAGCGATGAGGACAAGGATCGATGGGCGGAGCTGGGTATGAATGAAACAGACCCCTTGGATGTGGAATATCTGGCTCCATACAGCTATGCCGCACTCCACCGGACCGACGGGAGCGGGAATGAGAAATATCTGCTTTCCTCCAGAGGCCTTCAAAACGATCCCGATTTCTCGCGCCTGGTCAACCGGGCGGAGCATAACATCAGCGTGGCGGACGTGGCGAAGGCCTTGGCGGACTATGAAAGCACGAGCGTCACTCCTGTCGGCGTGGATTATCCTTCCATCAAAAATGTTCCGATGTTTAATGAATTTGTCGTCCGGGCCAGTATTCAGGAGGGCGTGGCCGAGGATGGAGCAATTTCCTATGCCCTGAAGGTGGAGATCCGGCCGGAATTCTGGTATCCCTTCCCCTCCGAGGACAATGAGCGTGGCACCCTTTTTACCGTTCTTGCTCCCACCACAAGCGGGAGTTTTTCCGGCGGCGAACCATCGGATCATATCGGAATTCAGATTGCCCCAGCGTCGGGGGAGTGGGGAGTGGATAGGGAGGCTCTCGTCTTGGGCTCCCCCACGACTGTGCCGCCTGGAGCCGCCTTTGAAGTGAAGGCCAAATTTAATGACGGAAATCCCTATGGGCCCGATGGGGGGGAATGGACCTATGTCTTCCCAGTGATGCACCGTTCAGGAGAGGCATTGCCTAGTGGCATGCAATTCCGCGTACTGGTGAACTTGCGAAATATAGAACTCCAGGCGTCAGGAACAGCGGTGGACAAGTCGCCGCCGAAACTTCAATATAATTTTGAGGAAACGTTGTCTGCGGGCTCTCCGCCGACCGATTGGGTGTCCTGGGCGGTGAATGACCCTCGCCTGAACCATGACGAAAATAATTGGATTGCCCCCGATAGCGGGAACTCCTATGGTAGCATCAATGATGTAGCCATCTCCGCCAAAGAAGAGGCGGCGCAAAGGGGAATGCCCCCCGGAGATTATTTTTATTGCCGCAATGGCGCAATGGAAACGCCGGCGGAACTTGGATATTTCTCTAGTGGATACTCCTGGGAAACACTGAATATCTTTAGTGAGGAAGGAATTCAGTTGATGAACCGCGCTGTTTCGGATCCGGATGTCTGGCAGTTGGTGGACTCGACCAATGCCGTATTTTTCACCAATGGGACGATCAATCCCTATACCCGTTCCACCAATGTGTTGAATGCCGCTTTTTACGGCTTGGATAAGCGGGAAGTGCCCAATATGCCGGACAAACTTTCGCAGAGCAACCAGCTGGTCCAGGCCAATCTGCTGGATCCTTTGGTCGGAACGATAACCAATTTAACGGTGAAGGATGGGTATGCCGGATGGAGCCGGGCCTTGACCAACAGGTTGTGGAACATGGTTTCGCCGAAGCTGAATAAAAACCAACGGGTGGCCCTGCTCCACAATACATGGGGCTTGTTCAATGATTCCGACCGGCTGTTTGTGATCTTTGTGACGGCCCAATCCATCAAGGAAGGCGACAATCCATCCGGCCTAGGAAACTGGAATTCCGAGGAGGACATGATTACCGGTGAGCGCCGGGCCGTGGCCTTGTGCTGGATAGATGGTGGCGCGGATGGTTCGAAGGACTCGTTATCCCGCGAGATGAACATCATCATGTTCCAGTATCTGAACGAATAAAACCTCCCGGTGGAACGCCATTTTGGAGCATCCGTCATGGATGCCGCCGGTTATAGCGTTTCCATCACCGCCAGTAAGCTTTGGTAGCTGTCCACATCGTGGTACCTCACGCCCGTCGTGGAAATCTCGTTGAACAGTTTCTTGGCACAGGATATTTTTGCTTCCTCTATGGGGCGCAGTTCGAGACTCTCCATCGTGCCTTTGGTTTCGGCAATGAAGAAGATGTGCTTCTACTCCCGTTTTCGTTGAAAGGGCATATTCAGAACGGGACGGGGGCGGCCAGTTGTAGCTTTCCGGCGACAAGATAAATCATCGTTGCGTACCCCTCAAATGTATGGTAGCCCCGGGCTTTTCGTTTGGCTGCTTGCACCATGCTGTTGATCCCTTCACATATGGCGTTGGTCAAACGTTCCTTGAAATAAGCGAGGATGTTGCCCTTGTGGCGCGACAACATGGGGTGGATCGCAAGAGCCGAACCTTCAGCCCATGGCGCCACGTGGTCAACCTTCTGGTTCTTCGCCCTCCTGCGCGCCTGCCTGTGGGATGAAAAGGATCTGATGGAACGGCTCCGGCTCTATGGGAGAGCAACCCCACCAACGCAACGGAGAAATGCCCAAGACCGACCCGCTCCCAAATCACATCCCCAAACCTTCGGACGAAAATGCCAACAATTCAGGCGTTTTCACGCTCCCGTTGGTAGTGAAAATAATATGTGATTTGGTTTTGTATCGCCGTTGATAGAGTGTCTGAAATCTTATTGGCAAAAGGTACCCAAGCCATAATAGCATCGTTTCGTTCGTTCACTCTCTTAAAATCATCTGTGTTTAAAAATCCATGTAACTTGCAATACGCAATTTCTTCTTGCTTCATAAACTCGTCAATATTGACGCAATAGCGTTTAGCTATAATCGGGCGAGCTGTTTTATATATTTCGACAAAAACGGATCTTCTGTCTAATGCGTCTTGAAAAGACTTTTCAAAATCATTTGTTGTATTAATAAATCCATGTAACGATTCAAGGCGTTCCAGCAGGGCATATAATTTTTTGATAACAAAATCATTGCGTTCAAATTCACGCTTTTCTTTGTCAGCTTTTGCGGCAGCCTTTATGTTGATAGTAGCAACACATATGGATGTTAGCAATGCCAAAATAATAGGCATAGCAACGGATGTCAGAATTGTTTCCCAATTCATAATAGAGCCTCCAATTCTTTCTTCAGCCGCTTGAGTTCCTCAAACATCTCTAACTTCCGGCGCGGCTGGCGTTCGGCAAGCGCTTTTTTATCCAAGACGGCGATTTGCTTTATCAGCTTATCCCGCCGTTTGTTTTCGGCAATGGTCGCGTCGAGGTTGCGGCCACTTTCTATCTGGATGCTGCTGCGTGCGCTCCTCATGGCCAGAGGGGTTCCACGGCGAAGTGCCGGGCGTTTCCGGGCGGTTGGGGGAAGCGCATATAGTTTTGCTCGTTGGTCCGGGAGATGGCTTGTGGAAGGATTTGTTCCCATTCGTCGGTGGGCATGAGCAGGTTGGTTGTGCTGCGGATGCGGAAGCGAATAATGGGATCCAGAGCGTCGTTTCCATCTGTTTGCACGTATACAACGGAATTGGACAGCGTCATCCGGGTGATCTCGATGGGATCGGCAATGGGGAAAGTGTGCACGAAAGGATGGTCTTGGGCCTCTTCGAGGCTCCGGTATGCCGTGCTGCCCCCATTGCCGTTGCTGCCTAAATAGGCGGTTGCCAATCCGGTGCGGTTGGGAATGGCTTCAATCACATATTCCAGGGTATCCAGCCGCTGGTAGGTATAGGCGGGGATGCGCATGCGCAGATAGGCCAGGCCGTGGGAATCATAGTTGCCCGGGAAGTCGGCTATCTTGTCGGCGGTGGCCCATGTGGAGCCCCCTTGCCTTCGGTGGTGCAAGACGCCGCCAATGCCGGCATAGGTGAAATCGGCATTTGTATAGGCATAATGCACATCCACCACTTGGGATTGCGCGGCATTCAATGGTTCAAACAAATGGAAGGTTCCCTGCTGGGCGGTCACCGCCACGGCGCCCGGCGAATGCCAGGCGGGCATCAGGGGCCGTTCGACTTCCGGCACCAGCTCCTGTCCGGTATTGGGGCCGCCGATGGTCGTATTGTTTTGATTGTTCCAGGTGAAGTCATCATAGGTGGACCCTTGGCCACCTCCGAGCGAAAGCGAATGCGCGGTATCTCCGGATTGGGAAACCGGAATTCGGTCCGCGCCGGAAGAATAGGCCCCATAGGAAAGGGAATAGACCAGGTTGCCATAGCTGTCCAGCAACCGGATGACGCCGGATCTCGTGTGGATGTGGTCTCGTTCCATCACGGCCGATGGGGCGACATTGGAGGAGACAAAAATGGTCAATTCCTGGTCGATGCGCGCTCCCATGTTCGTCCGTAGCTGGGGATCGCCAAGCACGTAGAAGCCGAACCCATTGTCGGTATCGGCCAACGCGGTGCTCTCCGGAATGGTATAGGTGGCATAAACCGCCTGACCATTGTTCTTTTGAACGTCGGAGGCCGTGGCAAAGGCCAGCTGGATTTGCCAATTTCCCATATCCGTCCCGGCCACCCCGCAAAGTTCGATGAACTCATGGTCATATGGATTGCCCCAAAACCCGCCTTCTCCGAGATAGGAGCCGTAAAAGATTTCATTGATCCAGACGGTTCCTTTTTTCACCGCTGGAACATTGAAGGAGTTTGTGACGGAAGCCGCCCGGTTGGTGGAGTAGCCGGGCTGGCCGGGATCGGCCCCCGCTCCGCCATAGGTCGCAACGACATAGTATTGGACCCGTGTCCGTGCCGTCAGCCCGGTAATGACGGGCGAGCGATAGGACCCATATGCCACGGTTTCCATTGGATAATTGGTCCATGCCCGGCTGGCGATGCGGACAAAGCCCGTGACGGCAAGAATTTCAGCCCCGTTCTGGGGAAGGATGTCGGCCGCCACATAAAAGGCCTCTCCTGCGGCGGGGGTGGCTGGTTTGAAAGGATCGGCGGGCAGGGTGACGGTGGGGTTGATGAGCACGGATGGAGCGGGCTGAATTTCATCCACGAAAATGTCGTCGATGTTGATTCGCTTGTTGTTCGTGGTTTGACTGATCCGGATGTAATGATAGGTGGTGTTCGTGTTGTAGTAGGAATAGGGGCTCAGAGCGGTGGAAATGGGAACATTGGCATCCAGCGTGGTCCAGTTGCGTCCATCTGTGGAGGCCTGGAGGAGCAGTGCGGCGGTTGTATCGCTACTGAATTGCTTCACATAAAAAGAGATGATGCCGATATCGGGTAGATACGGGCTTTGAACATATCCGTTCCGGAGCCGGGCGGAATTTCCGCTGGCGGCATTATTTGTTTCAATTATGGCGTCGATGATGACCCAGCCGTCCTTTTCGTATGAGGCGTAGGAGCTGTTTTTGGATATGGAATTGAAATCCATCCGGCGTACCAAGCTGGGAAGGCCCACCACAATGTTGTCCACCATGAAGGGGGAGGGGGAGCCTGCGGAGGAAATGCGCATCGCGGAAGGCGCCGGCTCATAGATGGAAAAGGTCAAATTTGTGAGGATGCGCTTGTCGCCGGATGCGGCGGGGAGCGAAAAGGTGCCGCGGCTTGTCCAGGAGCCGCCTTGGTTGGTGGAGGTCAAAATGGAACCCGCCACGGCCCCATTGTCCTCCGGATGATGCGACAACCAGAGGGTGACGGCCCCGACACCGGCGGCAAAGGTGGGGGATGTGACGGTTCCATCCTCCGGATACAGGGCGGCGCCCAAGGTGTCATAGGCCCCCGCAGAGGTGATTTGGGCATTTTGAACGGTCCATTCGGCAACGGTGTATGTTCCCACAGGAAGGTTCTCAACGGAGCCCCAAGCGGAGAAATTTTCCGAACGGCTGACCAGATAGGCGGCTTCCACGAGGATGTCGTCCAAACGGAGCCGGTTGGTGGTTCCATCGGCCAGATGGCGGATGCGGATGGCCGAGTCATTCTGCCGATTGGCAAAACAGGAGATTCTGGTGAAATTGGTGGTGTTCAACGGCAGGGAAAAGGTTTCCACCGCCGTCCACTGCGTGGCCGAGGGGGAGGAAGCGGTTTCCACCACAAACTCGATGGGGGCGCCGGAGGCGGCGGCCTGTGCGCGGGCATAAAAGGAGATATTGCCGATGCCGCCATCCAAGGCGGGGGAGGTCAGCGAGGCATTGGTGTTCAGCAGCAGGCTATATCCGCTGGGGATAAACGGCGCATCGGGATCATCCAAGGAAAAGGCATGCGTTCCCAGTTCGGAAAAATCATCCTTCGGCAAGACCGTCCATTCCGAAGGGGAAAAGGCCGCCGTAGGTGCATTCGAGAGGCCCCAGAGGACATTCGCCCGCCGGTGGAGGGAGTGGTCGGTCATGGTGAGGCCGAGGTGGGAACCGAATGCATTCTGGCCAACCTGGCCGACGCGGTCGACGATGGCGCCGTTGGCTCCGCCTTTGCGAAGAACCACGACATCATCTCCATTGAACGTCAGGGCATTGGTTTGAAGCCGCTTGGTGTCGGCGGCGAGAATTTCCGGATCGGGCGGATAGGCATTGGTGGCGATATACGGGCGGCTGACGAGCAGGGTTTCACCGGCTCGAAGAACATTGTTCGGCGGGCTGAAGGCTATGGAAACCGTAGCCGTACTGGCGGCGTTGTCATATTGCTCAAGCCGATATCCTTCCAGATACAGATCCACGCTTGCCGAGGTGCCGTTGAAGATTTCGATGGCTTTGTTGTTGCCAGTGCCTTCGATGTATTTGGAGATCAAAACGCCGCCGATGGGGCTTTGGTCGCTGGCGTTCAACATGGTTTTGCCGGAGGAAACCGCCCAATCCGGGCTGATGTTGGTGAATTGGTTGATGGAACCCCATGCATCGAAGTTTTGGAAGCGCGATGCGGCCACCCGGGCTTCGGCATCGTCGATCAGCAGGTAGCCGTTGCCCTCCACGCCGTCATACTTAAACAGGATGTGGGCGGCCACTGCGTCTTCCGGGATGGGCGTCTCCAACGCGTGGATGCGCCAGTTTTCGTTTAACCCGGTTAGTTCTGTGAATGTTTCGGAAATGGTTTCGTTGCCCCGCTTCCATTCGATGATGATCCGGACGGAGGTCGCCCTCCAGTCGCCGTGGGTGCGGAAGGCGGCGGATACGCGGAAGGTCTGGCCGGAGAGGCCGCTGAGCACGGTTGTGGTTTGGTCGAAATTTCCATAGTCCGACCAGTTCTCGAAGAGTTTGGGCTGAAGGACGCCGCATCGGGCGCCGGAATGTGCGCCGAAGTCCTCATATGTGCCGCTGATGGCTTGGTAGCTTCCCCAGTCGGAGGGATATCCCCCCGCTACAGATTCAAAGGAAGGGTTTTTGAGGTAATTGACGGAGCTTCCTGCGGCATAGCGCTGTTGGACGGAGTATTCTCCGGAGAGGGCGTTGAAGGTGATTCGGTAGCTTCCCGGCGGGGCGAAAATTGTGGCCGAGCGGACGCCGCCTGCGGATGAAGAAGGAATCATGATTCCCGCCGCCGGGAGCGTTTGGGTGCCAGCGGTGGGCAAGCCCCAATACCGACCGGCCTGTCCGGTGGCATCAAATCCGACAAAAGAGAGGGTGAAGCTGGAGGCATTCGTGGTGGTGAAGTCGGACTGCCAGATATTCCGGCTGACTTCCTCGAGATTGACATTCGGGGGATTGCCCGCCACGAAACTACCGGCGGCGGCCACCGAAGAGAGCGTGAATTCGTTGGTGGAGAGCTGTTGCACGTGGAACGTATTTTCCTGCAGGTTCAACTCCACCTCAAATG
>JAISGX010000146.1 GCA_031262805.1 Verrucomicrobiota bacterium
TGGATTTCCGCGCCCTCCGCCAAGTCCTGAAGGTCGAAAACCTCGTTTTCGAAGATGTCGGCATACTGAGCGAGATCAACGGCGGCAAGCTTTTCGGCTTGGGAAGAGCCCGCCGCAAGGGCCGCCGAGCATAGCACAGCGATGAGAGTGGCGATCCAAACAGCGATCCTTCGAAGCATTAGCAAATTGCCCATGGGTTCTCCTTGGCGCTTGTAACGATTGAAATCGTACAGGAGCCGGAACGAAAGCAAAAGGAGAAAATAGAGTGGAAAAAGAAGCGTTTTACCGGCAAGGCGGACGCCACCGCCGGGCCACCCACCGGCGCCTCGTTCCCCGAGGCCGTTGCTTGGGGCACTTTCGAGGTCATTTGCCATGCCTTTGCGCCCGATGCTTCTTCGGGCCGCGTTGCGTCCCATTTTCATTGGCACATAGGGTCATTGGAACGCAACAGGCATGGGTTTTCCACTCATTGGAAAACTTTTTTCCACACGATGGAAAAAAACTAAATCCGCGTGCCGGGCGGGATGACGGTGTTCTTAGGGATGACGATCACGCCGCCTTGGATGGTGTACAGGTCTGTGACGGTGTCTGGCTTGCCATCGGGAGTGATGTAGCAGCCGTCGCCAATGCGGGCATTCTTGTCCACAATGGCGTTGCGGATGAAGCAGTCGCGCCCGATGCCGAGGGGGATTCGGCCGGGGGGCATCACGGGGCCGTCGTAATAGTCCGCGCCCATCATGACGGTGTGTTCAAGCACGCTGCCGTCGCCGACGATGGCCCGAACGCCGATGATGGAACCCAAGATGCGGTGGCCGGAAATGATGCAACCTTCGCTGAGGATGGCGCGGTTCAAATCGCAACAGTTAATCTTTGAGGGCGGCAGATAGCGCATGTGGGTGTAGAGGGGGGCCTTCATGTCGTACAAATTGAACTGGGGCAACGGCGAGGTGAGCTCCATGTTGGCTTCCCAAAAGGCGCGAACAGTTCCGATGTCGCGCCAGTAGCCGTCGAAGAGGTGCCGGTATACGGCGCGCGACTGGATGGCGGCGGGAATGATGTTTTTGCCGAAATCGACAAGATCGTTATCGAGCAGGTCCAGCAGGACGGTTGTGTTGAAGACATAGATGCCCATGCTGGCGAGATAACGCTCGGGACCAGCGCCCGGGTCGCGGAGTTCGTCGAGCAACGAGGTGTTGCCGGGTTTTTCCTCGAAGCGGACAATGCGCCCAGCGGCGTCGGCCTGCATGATGCCGAGGGATCCGGCTTCACTGCGGGAGACGGGCTTGGTGCAGATGGTCACATCGGCCTGGTTGGCGATGTGCTCCTCCAGCACCGTCCGGAAGTTCATGCGGTACAACTGGTCGCCGGAGAGGATCAGAACATATTCCGGGTTGCGGTCGACGACATAGCGGAGGCTCTGGCGGACGGCGTCGGCGGTGCCTTGGAACCACAGTTCATGCCCGGGGGTCTGCTGGGCGGCCAGGATGCGGACGAAGCCGGTGTGGAACTGGTCGAAGCGGTAGGTGTCCTGCACATGCTGATGAAGGGAAACGCTGTTGAACTGGGTCAGCACATTGATGCGGCGAATGCCGCTGTTGATGCAGTTGCTCACGGGAATGTCCACCAGCCGGTATTTTCCGGCAAGCGGCACCGCAGGCTTGCAGCGATCACGCGTCAAAGGTTGTAGCCGTCTTCCTTCGCCGCCGCCTAGAATGACACCCACCACACTATTCATTTTACCTTCCTTCGGCGGGCGTTCAACCCCCGCCATAGAGGAAGACTAGACGGCCTCCGAAGTAAAATCAATGTAAAATGAGCCCCTTTTTACCAAACATTTTACTCCCGCTGGGGCGCGCCGAGCCGAATGGCGCCGAGCGCGGCGGCGGCGGCCTGAATTTCGGCTTCCCGTTTGCTGGGACCTTGGCCTTCGGCCAGCCATTCCCCATCGGCATAGACCGCCACGCGGAAGCGGCGAGCATGGGCGGGGCCGGATTCCTCCAAGAGGACGTAGCGCGGCGGCGGCTGCCGCTGCTGTTGGAGAAATTCCTGCAGCTCCCCCTTGGGGTTGACATCCCCGCCGGCTTCCACGGCAGTGGCCAACTCCGATGCGAAATGGGCGCTCAGCCACTGCCGGATGGGGCCGGGGCCGCCATCGAGCCACATGGCCCCGAGCAGGGCTTCGAGGGCATCGGCGAGAACGGCATCCTTGTTCCGGCCGCCGCCGGCGGCCTCCCCTTTCCCCAGCCGGAGATAGGCGCCCAGCTCCAGGCGGCGGGCGGCGGCGGCCAGGGTGGAGGCATTGGTTAAACGGCTACGGACCTTGGTGAGGGTTCCTTCCTGCCACTCGGGGCAATGGAGCACCAGCCATTCGGCCACCAGGACGCCTAGGGCGGCATCGCCCAGAAATTCCAAGCGCTGGTTGGCTTCCAGGCCCTTCTCTGGCGACTCCTCGGAAAAGGAACGGTGCGTGAGGGCGACTTCCAGATGGGCGCGGTGGCGGAAGGAATAGGCAAGTCGTTCTTCCAGTTCTTTCGTATTCCGGGAGGCGGGTTTCGGGGAGGTTGTCATGGTGCGGACTCCAATCAGGCGCGGGGATGAAACTGCCGGTGGACGGACTGCAGGCGGTTCTGGTCCACATGGGTGTAGATCTGCGTGGTGGAAATGTCGGCGTGCCCAAGCATCTCCTGAATGCTCCGGAGGGAGGCGCCGTTGGCGAGCAGGTGCGAGGCAAACGAGTGCCGCAGCATATGCGGCGAAATGCGTTTGCGGATGCCGACCTGCACGGCGTAGGCTTTGATGTGCCGCCAGATGGTGGTGCGGTTGAGCGGCGTGCCGAGGCGGGAGAGGAAGATTTCCTCCGGCGGCGGACAAACGCGGCGGGCATAGACGCAACGGCCTCGGGCCAGCCAAGCCTGGATGGCCTCCAGCGCACGGCGGCCGATGGGCACCACGCGTTCCTTCTCCCCCTTGCCGATGCAACGGACATATTCTGCATCGGCATGCACGGCCCCAAGCGTCAAGGCGGCCAATTCGCTCACACGGAGCCCCGTGGCATAAAAGGTCTCAAAAATGGCACGATCCCGGAGCCCGCGGGGCGTCCGAACATCGGGCGCGGCGAGCAGGCGGTCCACCTCAGCCACGGAGAGCGTGGGCGGCAGGATTTTCCAGAGCCGAGGGGATTCCATGGCGTCCGTGACATTGACAGCAAGCAGTCCCTCCCCGGAGAGATAGCGGAAGAAGACCTTCACGGCCACCATATGGCGGGCCAGGCTGGATGCCGCCAGACCCTGCTTTTTTCCGTCCATCAGAAAGTCCAGCACATCCCGGCGCTGGATATCTTGAATGCCGGAACGGCCGCGGCGGATCATGAAGGCCAGAAAGACCGCCAAATCATGGCCATAGGCGAGGCGCGTGTTTTCACTCAGCCCACGTTCCAGCACGAGGTGGTCCATGAACTGGTCGAGCAAAAACTGCATGCCGACGCTGGGCCTATAGGGTTTTGGGGACGGAGGCGATCCAGTCCACCAGCAGGCGGCTGGTTGCCAGCGTGGCGCCGACGGCGCTGTAGGCCGTTGGGGTTTCCTCATACGCCGTACCGGCAATATCCAGGTGTGCCCATGGGATGCCAGAGGGAACGAACGACTTGAGGAAGGCGGCGCCAGAAATGGTGCCGGCGGTTCCATCGCCCATGTTCTTCAACTCGGCAAAGCGGCCGCGCATCATGGCATCGTATTCCGTCCACAAGGGAAGCTGCCAGAGGCGTTCCCCGGTCGCTTCGCCGGAGAGCATCAGTTCGAGCAGCAACTTGTCGCTGGTGCCCAGCACGGCGGTGGCTTCGCGGCCGAGGGCGATGAGGACGGCACCCGTCAGCGTGGCGATGTCCACGATGGCCGCCGGTTTTTCATCGGCGGCGAACGTCAAGGCGTCCGCCAAGATGAGGCGGCCTTCGGCGTCGGTGTT
>JAISGX010000005.1 GCA_031262805.1 Verrucomicrobiota bacterium
ATTCCAGCGCCGCCAGGAAATCCTCATCGATTTTCTCGGTCTCTCCGGCGTCCTGTTCCTCCAAACGCGCACGTTGATCCATCGGATCGTTCAATTCCGTATAGCCGGGGCACAGCTCACGACCGCGGACAACCAATTCAAACACGTCCACCAGGGAAGGATCGTCTTCGCACCGCTTGGCCAACGGCACCAAGGCACAGGGCAGGCGCGTCACAAAGGTCGGCTGAATCAAGGTGCGTTCGATCAATTTGTCATAGGCCTCATGTGTAATCTCCGCATGGGTCATGGCCTCCGGAATATCCAACCCCTCGCCCCGCGCCCAGGCCCGGACAGATTCCACGGAGCGGTCGAACCAATCGGCGCCGAGGCGCTCGCGAACCAGATCGTGATAGGCCACCACCCGCCAAGGCGGCGTCAAATCAACCTGTTCGAGGCCGTCCTTGCCGACCTGCATAGTGCCGAACACCTCCAGGGCCGCACCGCTGATCAATCCTTCCACCAACTGCATCATGGTCCGCATGTCGCCATAGGCTTCATAGACCTCCAGCACGGTGAATTCCGGGTTGTGCGACCGGTCCAAGCCTTCATTGCGGAAGTCTTTCCCAAGTTCGAACACCTTGTCGTATCCCCCGACCAGCAACCGCTTCAGGTACAATTCCGGCGCAATCCGCATATACATCGTCTGCCCGAGGGCGGCATAAAAGGTTTCAAAAGGCGTGGCGGTGGCGCCGCCGGCCATGGTCTGCAGGATGGGCGTTTCTACTTCGAAATAGCCCCGCTGCTCCAGATAGCGGCGGATATAGGAAACCACCCGGCTCCGCACGTTGAACACCTTCCGGACAGAGGGATTGGCAATCAGATCCAGATACCGACGGCGATAGCGCAACTCCGTATCCTGTAGCCCATGCCATTTTCCAGGCAACGGATGGAGCGACTTGGCGAGCAATTCCCAATGCCCCACTTTGAGCGAGAGCTCACCGGTCCGGGTGGTAAACAATGTCCCCTCCACACCGATGAAATCGCCGATATCCAAATGGCGGAACGCGGCAAAAGAATCCTCGCCCAATGCATTTTTCTGCACATAAATCTGGAATTTGTCCGTCCCATCCTGCAGATGGGCGAAAATGCTTTTTCCCATTTCTCGAACCGCGACAATCCGACCGGCCAGACGGACGCAACGGCCCTCCTCGAAGGAGGCTCGAATGTCCGCCAACGCTCCCGTTCGTTCAAACGCCCGGCCATAGGGACGCTCTCCGGCCGCTTTCAACGCCTCTAGGTTGGCCAAGCGTTGATTCCTGAACTCAATTTCGTGTGCACTTAATTCCATAATGATCACCTCAAAAACGCGCCCAACCTACCCATTCCATCAGACAAAATCCAGTTCCGTTTTTCCACCGTGTGGAAAACGAGAAGGAAAACCGGATGGATTCGGACGGAAAGTCTGATATAGTGGAGAGCATGCACGAACTCGGCTTGATGAACCATTTGCTCCAAGATGCGCTGGCGGCGGCCCGCGGCGGCCCGGTGTGCGGCCTGAGCGTCCGTGTTGGCCCATTGTCTGGCGTGGTGGTGGAAGCCCTGCAGTTCGCCTTCGAAGCGCTGAGCCCCGGAAGTCCGGCGGCCGGTGCGACGCTGACCATTCTGGAGACCCGGCCGAGCTTCCGGTGTCCGGATTGCCAAACCCGATATGAAACCCCGTTGGGCGCTTACCAGTGTCCGGCCTGCGGGGGAACCGCCGGAGAACTTTGCGGCGGCAATGAGCTGGAACTGGTTTCCATTGAGGTGCCTGACCATGTGTGATTCCTGCGGCTGCGGCCATTCCCATCCCCATTTTCATTCCGCCGGATCGGACCATACGCCTCCGGTGCCCGCCACCCGGACCGTGGAGGTGCGCACCTCCGCCCTCGCGGTCAACCAACGCTATGCCGACGAAAATCGTGGCTGGTTCCGCGCCAAGGGGCTTCACGTGTTCAACCTTCTCTCCTCCCCCGGTTCCGGCAAGACGGCCCTGCTGGAAAAAACACTGCCCCGGCTTCCCCATTCGGCGGCCATGGTGGGAGACCTGCAGACGCAACGGGATGCCGAACGGTTGCGCAATAGCGGCGCACAAGCTCTACAGATTACCACCGGGGCGACCTGCCATCTGGATGCCCACATGGTGGCGCATGCGCTCGAGCGGTTGAATACCGATGGAGTGAACATCCTGTTCATTGAAAATGTTGGCAACCTAGTTTGTCCGGCATCGTATGACCTGGGGGAAGCCAAGCGCATTGTGCTGCTGTCCGTGACGGAGGGCGAAGACAAACCATTGAAGTATCCCGTGATTTTCCAAAAGGCCGATCTGGTGTTGCTGACCAAAATGGATCTGGCCGCCGCTGTGGAATTCAACCGCGAAGCCGCCGTGGCGCACCTCCGCGCCGTCGCGCCGAACGCCGCCGTGCTTGACGTCTCCAGCAAAACCGGAGAAGGCATGGAGGCATGGCTGGCCTGGTTGGAAAGCTCCGCCGCCGGTGCGTAAAAACGGTGCGCAAACCAGCCGCCGCAAAGCGCCAAAAAAAGTTTTGCAAAGCACTTGACATTACCCTAAACAAATGTTTCTTTTTGAAGAAACGATTCTGTAAAGAGAAACAACAGGCGGTGCCATGAAATCCGGAAATCACATTCTACTAGAGCAGTTCCCCACCCGGGAGGCCTTTGCCCGGCACATGGAGCAAGCGGCGGTGGTGCCTGTTGGCATCCGCATCCTGGCCGATACCGAAACACCGGTGTCGGTCCTGGCCCGGTTTGCCGATCGGCATCCCCATTTGTTTTTGCTGGAAAGCGTGGAAGGCGGGGAACGCTGGGGACGCTACAGCTTCATGAGCTTGTCGGCCCGGACCACGATCAACGTTTTTGCCGGGGCGGTGGTGGTGCGCCAGGGCATTCAGGAAAAACGAATTCCCCACCACGGCGATCCGCTGGAGGTGTTGCGGAAACTGATGGCGGCCTATCGGACCGCCCCCATGCCGGATCTGCCCCGCTTCTATGGCGGGCTGATGGGCTATTTCGCATATGAGATGGCCCACTTCTTCGAGCCCCGCGTCCCGAATACCCTGCCGCCGGAGGCGGTGCTGGCGGAACTGGTCATTCCCGACATGTTGCTGATTTTTGACAACCAGACCCATTCCGTGACGGTGCTGGCCCTGGCGTTCAAGGAGGATGGACCGGATGCTGGGGCGCTGTATACGGAAGCCCTCCACCGGGTGCAAGATTTCCTGAAAGAATGGATCCGTCCACTGACGCACCAACCGAATCCCGAGCAAGTTCCGCTGCCTCCGCCCCGGGCCGTCCAGCCGCCGGAAGTCTTCAAGCAAAAGGTGAAGAAAATCAAAGACCATATTCTGGATGGAGACGTCATTCAGTGCGTCCTGTCGCAATGCTTTGTCGGCCCCGCCCCCGAAGACCGGGTCCGCCTCTACCGAGCCCAGCGCTACATCAATCCCTCGCCCTATCTGTTCTTTTTGAAGACGGACACCCGGACCCTGATCGGGTCTTCGCCGGAGACCATGATCCGGCTGGATGGCCGCACGGCTTCACTCCGACCAATTGCTGGTACACGGCCGCGGGGCGCCACGGAACAGACGGACCGGCAGTTGGCCGACGCCCTGTTGCAGGATGAAAAAGAGCGGGCGGAACACCTCATGCTGGTGGACCTAGGCCGGAACGAGTTGGGGCGGGTGGCGATTCCCGGCACCGTCCAGGTCACCGACCTGATGCGGGTGGAACGCTATTCCCATGTGATGCACCTGGTCTCCACCGTCACCGCCGATATGGAAAATGGAAAGGATGCCTTTGACGTCCTGCGTTCCGCCTTTCCGGCAGGCACATTGTGTGGCGCGCCGAAAATCCGGGCCATGGAGTTGATTGCGGAACTGGAGGAGGAGCCGCGCGGCCCTTATGGCGGCGCGGTGGGCTATATTTCCTTCGACGGACACATGGATTTTTGCATCTGCATCCGCACCATCGTGGTGGAACACGGGCGCCTGCTGATCCGCTCCGGTGCGGGCATTGTGGCGGATTCCGATGCGGAAATGGAATATCAGGAAACCCTGCACAAGGCCGGGGCCATGGAAAGGGCGGTGGAGCTGGCCGCCCGCCCCCCCCTCTTGCCGGAAAATGGAGGTGCCGTATGATCCTTTTGATTGATAATTACGATTCCTTCACCTACAACCTCGTTCAATATCTCCGGGAGATGGAGGCGGACATCCGCGTGCTCCGTAATGACGCGCTACGCCCGGAGGAGCTGGAAGCCCTAGCCCCCGACGGCCTAGTGGTTTCCCCCGGCCCGGGCCGTCCGGAAGAAGCCGGTGTGTCCTGTGAGGCCATCCGCCTGTTCACGGGGAAAATTCCGGTGCTGGGCGTTTGTCTCGGCCATCAGGCGATGGGACAGGTGTTCGGCGGGCGGGTCATCCGCGCCCGGCGGCCCATGCACGGCAAGACCTCCGATGTGACTTGCGACGGCCAGGGCATTCTGAAGGGACTCGACACCCGGCCCTTCAAAGCGATGCGCTACCATTCCTTGGTTCTGGAACGGGAGAGTCTTCCCGACTGCTTCCGAATTTCCGCAGAATCGGAGGATGGGGAGATCATGGGCATCCGGCACATCGAGCATCCGGTGGAGGGCATTCAATTCCATCCCGAATCCATCATGACGCCCGTCGGCAAGCGCATCCTTCGCAATTTTTTGAAACAAACCACCCCACAGGAACACATATGACCTATTCCCTTCTGTTGAAAAAGCTGGTGGCCGGGAACGACCTCCAGGAAAGCGAGGCCCATCAGGCCGTCCAATCCATTCTGTCCGGGGAATGGACGGAAGGCCAGATCGGCGGTTTTTTGACGGCGCTGGCCATCAAAGGGGAAACCGTAGACGAGATGGTCGGCGCCGCCCGCGCCATGCGGGCGACGGCCACCCGACTGCAATCCCTCCTACCGAACACCCTAGACACCGTGGGCACCGGCGGCGACGGCGGCATGACGTTCAACATTTCCACCACGGTGGCCTTTGTGGCGGCCGGTGCTGGCGCGGTGGTGGCCAAGCACGGCAACCGGGCCAGTTCGGGGAAAAGCGGAAGCGCGGACTGCCTGGAATGCCTAGGCTTCAACCTGGCCGCCGAGATCGATGTGCTGGAACAGGCGTTGAACGAAATTGGCATCACCTTCATGTTTGCGCCTTCCTTCCATAAAGCCATGCGGTTTGCCGGGCCCGTCCGCAAACAGTTGGGCATCCGGACCCTGTTCAACCTGCTGGGCCCCCTGACCAATCCGGCGGGTGCGTCCTGCCAGTTGATCGGCGTGTTTGCTCCGGAATGGACCGAAGCGTTTGCCCAGGTTCTTCAAAAACTCGGATCGCGCCGAGTGCTGGTGGTGCACGGATCGGACGGCATGGATGAAATCACGCTGACCGGCCCTTCGCGTTGTTGTGAATTGCAGGATGGTCGGATGAAGACCTACGACATTGATCCTGCCGTCTATTTTGGAGCCTATTGCGCTCCCGAAGAACTGGAAGGCGGCACCCCGGAAGAAAATGCGGCCATCACCCGCGCCATTTTGGAAGGACGCCTCCAAGGGCCCAAGCGCAACATCGTCCTGCTGAATGCCGGAGCCTCCTTGCTGGCGGCCAACGCTGCGGCCTCCCTGCAGGAAGGCATTCAAGCCGCCGCCGACTCCATCGATTCCGGTGCAGCCCTGAACAAGCTCGATCAACTGGTCGCCTTTTCCCATTCATGACGATCCTCTCCCAGATCCTGGCTTCCAAGCAGAAAGACGTGGCACAAGCCATGCGGCAGATTCCGCAGGCCGAAATGGAACGACGTGCGGCGGCCCGGCGCGGCATCCGTGCCTTTGTCGGCGCCATGAACAAGCCGGGCATCCGCATCCTGGCTGAAATCAAACGCGCCTCTCCCTCCAAAGGCGACATCCACCCGGATGTGGCTCCGGCGGATCAGGCGCACGCCTATGAACAGGGAGGCGCGGCCGCCCTCTCCGTGCTGACGGAAACCCATTGGTTCAAAGGAAGCGTGGAGGATTTGATCCAGGCCCGGCAGGCCACCGCCCTGCCGGTGTTGCGGAAGGATTTCATCTTCCACCCCTATCAGGTATATGAAACGGTTGTCATGGGGGCCGATGCCCTTTTGCTGATTGTGCGGATGCTAAGCGATGAAACCCTCTCCTCCCTCTTCCGGCTGGCCCGGAAAATGGGATTGGCCGCCCTGGTGGAAGTGCATACGATGGAGGATGCAGAGCGCATCTCGGATTTGGCGCCTTCTTTGGTGGGAATCAACAACCGGAATTTAGAAAACTTCCACACGGACACCACACATGCTGGGCGGCTGGCTTCGTTGTTGTCGGCATCTAGCGCGGTGGTGGCCGCCTCCGGCATTTCCAGCGTGGAAGACATTCGCCGTGCCGCCCCTCTCCGGAGATTCCTCGTTGGGGAGGCTCTCATGAGGGCGCCCGATCCAGCCGCCCTCCTCCGCACCTGGACGGCGCTACCGGGAGGGGCGGACGAATGATCCCCTTCCTGCCCCATGTCAAAATCTGCGGCATCACGCGGCGGGTGGATGCAGAGCTGTGCGTCCGGCTGGGAGCTGGCGCGCTGGGCGCCGTGTTTTATCCGCCAAGTCCTCGGGCGGTTTCCGGCGCCCAGGCATTCCGCTTGTTTGATGGTCTTCCGAAACGGGTGGCACGAGTTGGCGTGTTTGTGGATATGCCGTTGGCGGGAATCCGGGAGTTCGCCAAGGAAGCGGGATTAACCACCATTCAATTGCACGGGGCCGAGCCGCCGGAAATCGCCGGGCGGCTCCTGGAAGAGGGCTGGAGCGTGGTCAAGGTGCTCCGCACAGCCGGTCCGGCATTGCAGGCGGAAGCCGCCTTATTTCCGGAGGGCACCCGTTTTCTGGTAGAATGCGGCCGGGGAAGATTGCCCGGCGGCAATGCCGCCGCTTGGAATTGGAGCCTAGCCGCACCGTTGGCCGCTCATCATCCGTTTGCCCTTGCGGGCGGGCTGAGCGCCGTGTGCCTGCCGGTGGCGGCGGCAGCGGCCAAAGCATCCGGGCTGGATGTCAGCTCTGCGGTTGAAAGCGAACCCGGCATCAAGGAATCCGAACGGGTTCGGGCGTTTCTGGAGGCGGCGGCCGCCCTGCCGGTTTTCGACACTTCCTTCTCATGGGGGCCCAAATGAATTATGCCTCGCTGGAAGACAGCAACGTGGACAATGTGTCCGTGCTGAGCACACCGCAGCAGGTGAAGAACGACCTACCGCAAAGCGCCGCCTCCATGCGGACCGTCCAACATGCCCGCGAAGAGCTGGAACGAATTCTGGATGGCGAGGACCGCCGTTTGTTCGCCGTGGTGGGGCCCTGCTCCATCCATCATCCCGATGCCGCGCTGGAGTATGCCGAGAAATTAAAATCCTTGGCCACCGCCGTGTCCGACACGTTGTTTATCGTGATGCGGGTGTATGTGGAAAAGCCGCGTTCCTCCACCGGATGGAAAGGTTTGATCAACGACCCCTACCTCAATGAGACCTTTCAGATGGACAAAGGCATCCGGCTGGCCCGGCGGCTCCTGCTGGATGTGGCAGAGCTTGGCCTGCCTGCCGCCACCGAATGGCTGGACACCCTCCTTCCCCAGTACATCGGCGACCTAGTTTCCCTCGGGGTGATCGGCGCCCGGACCTCCGAGGCCCAAACGCACCGGGAAATGGCCAGCGGCCTGTCTATGCCGATTGGTTTCAAGAACGCCACCGACGGCTCCCTGGACGCGGCGCTGAACGGCATGCGCTCCGCCATGCAGGCTCACCATTTTCTGGGACTTTCTGCCAACGGCTTGCCTGCCTCCATCAGCACCACGGGCAATGCCTATCCGCATGTGGTGCTACGCGGTGGCCGGGAGCCAAACTATACGGCGGAGCACATTGCCGAATGCGTGGCGGCTTTGGCGCGGGCCCGCCTGCCCCGGCGGATTGTCGTGGATTGTTCCCACGGCAATTCCGGCAAGAATCCGCGGCGGCAACCCTTCGTCCTGAACCAGGTGGTGCAGCAACTGGAACAGGGCAACCGCTCCATCAAAGGGTTCATGCTGGAAAGCCATCTGGAGGGCGGACAGCAAGCCTTCCCCCTGGAGGCGCACCGCGTGAATCCCCGTTGCTCCATCACCGACGCCTGCCTAGAGTGGACCGCCACCGAGCGCGTGCTACGCGAAACCCACGGGCGTCTCCAACGCCTTTTCCATGCAAAGGCCCCGGCCCTCCCACGACATGAAAGGACCCCCCAATGAATGCATATCACGGACGCTATCCAGATGCCCGGGGACATTTTGGCCCCTATGGCGGACGGTTTGTCGGCGAGACCCTCATGACCCCCTTGATGGACATTGAAGCCGCTTGGAAGGAAGCGAAAGCCGATGCCGGTTTTATGGACGCCTTCCATCGCCTCTTGCGCGACTATGCCGGTCGGCCCACTCCGTTGGATGTGGCCGAACGGTTGTCCGACCAAATCGGCGGGGCCCGGATTTACCTTAAACGCGAGGATTGCACCCATACCGGGGCGCACAAGATCAATAACGTCCTCGGGCAGGGCCTGCTGGCACAGCGCATGGGCCGACGGCGGATCATTGCCGAAACCGGGGCGGGCCAACACGGCGTGGCCTCCGCCACCATTGCCGCCCGCTTCGGCATGGAGTGCAAGGTGTTTATGGGGGAGGAGGATATCCGGCGGCAGGCGCCCAATGTGCAACGCATGGAGTTGCTGGGGGCCGACGTCGTTCCCGTGCGGAGCGGCACCCGGACGTTGAAGGATGCCATGAATGAAGCCCTGCGGTATTGGGCGGGCCACGCGGAGGATACCTTCTACATCATCGGCACCGTCTCCGGCCCCCACCCTTATCCGGAAATGGTCCGGGATTTTCAGCGGGTCATCGGCGACGAATCGCGGCGGCAGATCCTAGAGAAGATCGGCCGCCTGCCGGATTTGATTGTGGCATGCGTGGGCGGTGGCTCCAACGCCATGGGCATGTTTTATCCTTTTTTGGAGGACCCGCCGGAGCTGCTCGGCGCGGAAGCCGCAGGCAAAGGTCTGCACACCTCCTGCCATGCGGCCTCCATCAGCGGCGGTTCGCCGGGCGAACTGCACGGCGCGATGACCTATCTCTTGCAGGACCGCGACGGTCAAATCCAAGAAGCCTGGTCCATATCGGCCGGATTGGATTATCCCGGCGTGGGACCCGAACATGCCCTGCTGAAGGATTTGGGCCGCGTGCGCTATGAAGGCATCACCGATGAGCAAGCCGTGGAAGCCTTCCAGCTCCTCTGCCGAACCGAAGGCATCATCCCCGCGTTAGAAAGCTCCCATGCCCTGGCCTCCGCCATTCGGGAGGCCGCCCGCCGCCCCAGGAAAGAGGCCATCTTGGTTTGCCTCTCCGGCCGCGGGGACAAAGACCTCCAGCATGTCCAAACCTATCTTTCCCGACAAACCAACTCTTCCAAGGAGGGCGGCCGATGAACCGCATCACCCGAACCTGGACAACCCTCGCAGAACAAAACCAAAAAGCCTTGATCGGCTATTTGACCGCCGGAGATCCAGACCCAGAGACATCCTTTCACATCCTCTTGGCCGCCTGTCGGGCCGGACTGGACATTCTTGAACTTGGCGTGCCGTTTTCGGACCCAACCGCCGATGGCCCGGTCATCCAAGCGGCGGCCCAGCGCGCACTCCAGGGCGGCATGACGCTCCCCGGAGTCCTCCGGTTGGCCAAGCGCCTGCGCTCCGAGGTGGACACCCCCATCCTGCTGTTTGGTTATTACAATCCATTTCTGCAGTATGGATTGGGGAAACTGGCCGCAGATACCGTGGAAGCGGGAGTGGATGGCTTGTTGATTGTGGATCTGCCGCCCGAGGAAACGGAGCCGCTTCAACAGGCGCTTCGAGGAACCGGCCTTCATCAGGTCCTATTGGTTGCCCCGAGCACCCGACCGGACCGGGTTCGGGAGATTGCTTCACGGACCCAAGGCTTTTTGTATCTCATCACCAAACCCGGAACCACTGGAGAAGGCGGGTTGGATGTCGAGCAGATTGCCCGTCATGCCAGGCAAGTCAAAGGGCTCAGCCCCCTGCCGGTGTGCCTGGGGTTCGGAATCCGCAACGCCGAGGATGTCCGGATGCTGGCGCCCCTTGCAGATGGCGTGGTGGTGGGTTCCGCGTTGGTCCGGGTGATCAGCGAGGCCCGGGATGCACCGGATCTTCCGGCGCGCCTGGCGGCTAAAATCCGTGAATTACGGTTGTAATGCCCCTCGTTTGTCGAGGGCGACATTACGTAGAAGCAGTTAAAAATGAAGATTCCATTTTTGAGAAATCTTTACGCAACCCAATACTCTCTTAATTTAGCACTTGTTTCAAACAGCATGGATCGTTGCAAATAGAACACTACCGTCCCATAAGGACAAAACGGGAGCATAAAAACGGCTGAATTGTTGGCGTTTTCGTCCGAAGGGTTGGGGATGTGATTTGGGAGCGGGTCGGTCTGGGGCATTTCTCCGTTGCGTTGGTGGGGTTGCTGTCCCATGGGATTTCAGAGAACCTCCGGGGAATAGGTCTGTTCGGGCCTAGCGCGCCATCGCGGCAGAATGGAATCTTTTCGTCGAGGAGAACGGGCGGCGGCAGTATAACGCCCTTTGTCGCAAGTGCCGTCGCGATTGCAAGCAAACTTTCCGCTCTGTAATTATAGAGTGTCGCAATTACGAGAGCAAAAAAAACTGTAACATAAAGGTGCGTTTTTCGCCAAAAATGCCGCCGGTGGGAAGTGCGGACAGGGCGGCAAGGGAAACGTACTCCTCGCTGTCGTTCCTTCAAACTGTCGGGATATGGGTTCAAAATCGGCACAATATAGCAGTGGCGCGGATAGCTGATTTTTCGGCTGTCCGCGCCCCAGCTTTTTTGTTTGTCTATCTATTCGCCATCATCGCAACCCGTCCGCGCCTTTGTCGGCTTCGATTACGCTCTCTAAAAGCCGTGTAAAGTCAATAGCCGTTTTAGAAGTGACAACTGGCTTGCCCGTCCGTTTTTCAGCTTCAACCCGCGCAATCCCCGCAACTTCGCCACCGCTTCTGGCTACGAGCTTGTTTTCAGTAAAGGTCTGTGGCTGTTGCTCTTTGGATATTTCCGTCGTCGTCGCTTCGGCAAGCATATTTAATACTAATTCAAGCGTGGACATATTATCGCGGAGATTTTCTTTTTTCAACCCTTTTAGGTTTTTATACTGTTGCGTACTCATGCCCGACCATGCTTTTGCGATTTCATCGGTAAGGATAGCGTATTCCGCGCCCTGCTTCACACCGCGATTGTCCCATTCGTCAGTCAGTTCCTTGCGGACTTGGTTAGCTTGCAATCGCTGATTTATCCACTCACGAGTATAGCCCTTTTTCAGATATGTAGTAAGAGCGCGTTCGATTGTGAGTTCTGGGTCAATCGTTTCCTCAATGCGCTCACGCCCCACGGCAGCAAGCCACAACTTGAACGGTTCGGCCTTGGGTGAGGGAATCGACTGGATAAGCCGCAAAATTTGTTCTGTATTGCCGACATCGGTTAAACGCATTTTGCCGTCTGGAGCGGTCATTTTCAACTGGTAACAGTTTGATACCAGTTGAGAACTCTCGGCGTTTAGACGGCCTTTCAGCACTTTCCAATATTTTCTTCCGCCTTGATAATCGTTATTTGTGAGAACACCGACCACATCGACAATCGAAAAAAGCCATTCTTCGGCTTCTTCGTCCCATGCCGTGCGGATTCGCTTGTCCTCAAAAAGCTGAATTTTATTGTTCTCGTCCATTAAGAACGCTCCTTTTAAGCGAGAATTACGATTATGCCGACACAACAACAGTCCACCTAATCATGCCATTTCCGCAACGTCAAATACATTTGCCCAACTGATTCAAGTGGCGTGAGTAAAATGTGGATAACAAAGTGATAAGCTATTCTAGGACAAGACAAGGCGTCTTTTTCCGCTTATGTTTGGCGGGAGGAGCGAGGTTCCATCTGGGCAATCACGGGCGATCCCCAGAGGCGGGTCAACCCCAGCGCCCGGCAAACCCCCTCTCCAAAGGCGGAGAGTTTCTGCCGCTTCAACATTCGGTGTAGCACCATGGGCAAAAAGAACTGTTTGCGGATTTCCGTGCAGGAAAACCCATTTTGCTCGAATACGGCATTCAACCGGGACGGACGGAACAAAGTCCAGGTTCGCGTATTTTTCTCCATTTTCTTTTTGACGCCGAACAGGGCTGGAGCCACGGCATTCAGGCTGGTCGAAGTGGGATAATCCACAATGACGGCTTGGCGGGCCACACGGCACAACTCCTTGACGAGCTCCGGCCAGCGTTCGCAATGGGTCAGCAGGCGGAAGCAAAGCACCACATCAAAATGACGGTCTGGAAACGGCAGGGCCAGCACATTGCCAACGATGAAGGTGCAGTTCCCCCCCGCTTGCAACCGCCCAAGACGAGTGCCGCAGGAGGCATCGCTGCCCAGTACGGTCACGGCATATCCCCGTCGGCAAAGAGGGACGGCCAGTTGAGCGTGCCCTCCACCGACATCCAGAATGGAGGGGTTCCCAAAGCGTTCCACCATCTGGAGGGTGATTCGCTCCTGAATCTCGAGCATCCACTCCCCCACCGGCCCCGAGAACCGACCGGCATATTCTTCTGATGAGGTATGGATATCGGCTGTTTCCAGAAAGGGATTTTCCGCTGGGGAGTGGGTCATTGCGTCCTCGCTTTCGGTTCAAACTGCTGTTTCAAGCTTCGGCCCAGCACCACGGCCAAAAGCAAAAAGCCCACACCGGCGAAACCGAAAACGGCCCGCAGGTTGACGGTGGCAACCACTCCGGCCAGCAAGGGTCCAACGGCCCAGCCGATGGAACGCAGGGTGCTGGCCCACCCGAAGGCCATCCCCTGCTTGGTTTCCGGAATCCGTTTGGCCAACCACGCGTTCAGCGCCGGTTCCAGCGAGCCCGCGAAAAACACCGTGAAAAACCGGACGACAAACAAAAGCGTGAAGGAATGGATCACCATCTGCCAGCCACTGAAAAGACCGGCCAGCACGGCGGAAACCACCATCAGTCGCAAAGGGCTGAACCGGTCGGAGAACCAGCCCGTGGCCAACCCAGCGATCATGCCGGCGATGCTACCACTGGCATTGAGCGCGCCACTCCACAGCGCCACGCCGTCCATGCTTCCATGAATGTCCTGCACCAGCAGCGGCAGGAACGAAATGTCGAACTGCCGGACGAGGGAAACGGCGCCGATCATGATCAGGACGGTATACATGGTTTTGGGCAGCGAGTTCCATCGCACACGCGGCTGGGCGGGATTGAGTTGCTTCCGGCGAACAGCCGAGAGGGTGGTTTCCTTCGTGCAGCAGAGAATCAGCAGGAAGGCGGCCAGCAACAGGGCGCCAGACACATAGAAGGCGGCACGGTAGCCCATCCAGTGTGCGACAAAACCACCGAGAAAGGCACCGGACATGGTGCCGGAATACATGGCGGCGGCCAAGCCGCCAATGGCAAAGCCGCGCCGCTCCGGCGGCATTTCGCCGGACATGAAGGCCTGAGCGGCCGTCATGGTGCCGGTGAGCGCACCCTGGAGTAGCCGCAGGACAATCAGCATGCCGGGGGTCTGGACGTTGCCCATCAACGACATGACGACGGCGCCCGCCAAATTCGCACGAATCAGCATGACCCGCTTGCCGTACCGGTCGGCCAGCATGCCCCAGATGGGCGCGGCAATGGCCATCATGACGGCCGAGGCGGCGGAAAACAGGGCCACCCACATCTTCAATTCGCCGTGCCCGGTGACGTTCAGATCCTCCTGCAGGAAATAGGCCACAAATGGAAAGGCAAAGGAAAAGCCCATAAGGGACAGGAACTGCGCCATCCAGATGATGACCATTTGCTTTTTCCAAGAGGTACTCATATCCTCCCATTGTGCTGGAAAACCTGCCGACTTCCAGCAAAATGAAACCCCAGCCACCGGCGATCCGCCCCCTTCCTTGTGGTTCCGGTTATTCGCAGGTATATCTGATGGCCGCCGTAGATGACGCCGGGAACCTTGTTCACCAAGCCGCGAATGTTGCGGTGAGAGGAATCCATCTTTAGGTCAATGATGTCATCGAGGCATTCCGCATCAGTGAAAGGAGTGGATTTTTCAGCCCCCGAAGGGCGTACTTCCCCCCCAGGAAAAGCAAACGGAAAAAGCGGTGGGCCCCTTTGCCGCGCTATTCCAGAGCATTCATCCGGGGAGCGGCCGAAATTCACGCTTGAATGCCCTGCTCCCGGCACGTATGCTCTTGGCTCAACGTCTTCCGAACGGTGCATCCGGACGGGACGCTGGTTTTTCATACGTCTATAGCAAGGAAGAGACCGCCCATGGCCATGATGATTTCAAAATTCAATAAAATGCTCCACAACCGCGTGCTGTGGATCGTCATTCTGATTATCGTTGTTTTTGCGTTCGTGGTATGGGGCATGGTCTGGCCCTCCCAGCTGGACCAGACGGCCCAGGACAATGCGCAGGGCATTCTGAACGGCGAGCGCATCAGTTATGCTCAATTCCGCAATGCCTATATGAACGCCTATCTGGCCTATACCCTGGGCACCTTGGGGCAGAATGCGCCCGCAACCGCCGAAACCGAGTCACTGATCCGCCGGATGGCCTGGTTGCGCCTAGCCACGCTCCGGGAAGCCGCCCAGTTTGGCATCACCACCTCCGATGAGGAATTGGCGGCCGTGCTTCGTGCGAATTTTTCCGACAGGGAAACCGGCTATAATCCGCAATATTACCAAGGATTCGCCCAAAACGTGCTCTATCCGATGGGCTATTCGATTAACTTGCTGACGAT
>JAISGX010000032.1 GCA_031262805.1 Verrucomicrobiota bacterium
CCTTATACGCGGCGGCGCTTGCGTGCGCGGCAACCGTTATGCGGCACCGGCGTGATGTCGCGAATGCCCGAAATGGTCAACCCGGCGGCCTGGACGGCACGAATGGCCGATTCCCTTCCACTGCCCGGACCCTGCACCAAGATTTCCACCTCGTGCAGGCCGTGCCCCAGCGCCACCTTGCACGCCTCCTGCGTGACGACGGTTCCGGCATAGGCCGTGCTCTTGCGGGAACCCTTGAAACCGCAACGTCCGCCACTACTCCACGAAATGACGTTGCCGCGCGGATCGGTGATGCTGACGGTCGTGTTGTTGAACGAGGCCAAGATGTGCACCACGCCCACCGGGATGTTCTTGGACCCCTTGATACGGCGGCGGACCACTTTTTCGCCATCATCCGGATCCAGCACGCTGGCCATGCCGGATTTGGCCGGCCCGGCGGGCTTTTCTTCGGCAGTTGGGGCGGCAGAAACCTCCTGCGCCACGGCAGGAGCGGCTTGTTCTTTGACGTCTTCTTTTTTCTCTTCAGCCATGATTCACCTTCTCCCTATTTCGTCGTCTGCTTGGCGGCGCTACGAGCTTCCTTGCCACGGACGGCGCCTACGGTCTTGCGGGGACCCTTGCGAGTGCGGGCGTTGGTGCTGGTGCGCTGGCCGCGGACGGGCAGGCCCTTGCGGTGCCGGATGCCGCGGTAGCAATTCACGGCGATCAACCGGCGGATGTTCCCGCCGACTTCCCGGCGGAGATCCCCTTCCACCACATACTCTTCCTGAAGCAGCTTCGAGAGCGTGGCGATTTCCTCGCCCGTGAGATCATCCGCCTTCTTGGCCGGATCAAACTTCAACCGCGCCACCACTTCCTTTGCGCGGGCAGGCCCCACGCCATAGATGTACCGTAGCGCATACTCGATGCGCTTTTTACCGGGGATATCGACACCAATCACTCTGGGCATTGTTTTCCTTGCTCCTACCTTAACCTTGGCGCTGCTTATGACGCAAATCGGTGCAGATGACCCGCACCACGCCCTTGCGACGCACAATCTTGCAGCGTTCGCAAATCCGTTTTACCGATGTTCTTACCTTCATACTTCTTCTACGCCTTTACTTTTAAATTCCACTATTTCACCTTGCGACATGTCAAAGGGAGACATGCGGACACACACCCGGTCGCCCGGACGGTACACCCTTGCGGACACGGGCAGTCTCTCCCTTGGGACAAAGGCAACAAACACATGCCCGTTCCCTAATCTGGCACGGAAAGCTCGACGTTCTATCACACCGATCACATCCGCGTCCAGCACAATTCTTTCTTTTTCACTCACTTTTCCAAGGCCGCAAGAGACTACCCAATTACAGCGGATTGTCAACCCCCCCATCCCTTTCTCCTCTTCCCGTCCAGCCGCCTTCGTCTCTGCGCCTCTTCACTCCGCCGCCGTCCGCAAGCGCGGGTCCAAGGCATCGCGCAGCACATCCCCGAGCAGATTGAATGCCAACACCACGGCGAAGATGACCGCCGTCACCGCCGCCAACTCCCACCACATGCCCTGCCACAGGCGGAGGCGCGCAGAAGAAATCATCGTTCCCCAGCTGGGCTGTCCCTGGGCGCCGATGCCCAGAAAACTCAGAAACACTTCCGTTCCGATGGCCGCCGGAAAACGCAGGGTGAAGGAAACCACCGCCACATGAACCACATTCGGCAGAATGTGCCGGAACAAAATCCGCAGGCTTGAAAAACCGAGCACCTGCGCCGCACGCACATAGCCCAATGCCTTCTGGCGAATCACTTCCGCCCGCGTCAGTCGGCACACCCCCACCCACGTGGTCAGCCCAATTGCCAGAAAAACACCCAACAGGCCCTTGCCCACCACCATGGCAATCGACAGCACAAACAACAAACCGGGAATGGAGGCAAACGTGGTGGAGAGCCAGACCACCCCATCGTCCACCCGCCCGCCGAAATAGCCCCCTAGGCATCCCAGCAACACGCCGATGGGAATGGCGATCAGCGAGGAGACCACGCCGACCTGGAACGCAATCCGCGCCCCCTGCACCAAACGGAGCCCCACATCCCGCCCCAGCCCGTCCGTGCCCAGCCAATGCCCGCCCGAAGGCGGCAGATACCGTTCCGCCAGGTTCTGGGCCTGCCACGGCGGCGTCACATCTTTGCAGTAATACCACGCATTCGCCGCCTCCGCCCACACCGCCGCCGCGGTGAACACCGCCAGCACCGCCAGGCAGGCGCGGGCCGTCCGGCTTCGCCAGACCCGCCGCCATGCCTCCCGCCCGAATGAGGCGCTCCCACGGACCTCCTCCGCCGTTTCCGCCGGAGCGCTCATGACAGTTTCACCCGGGGGTCCACCCATGCCATCGCCACGTCCGCGAGCACATTCGTCACCGTAAACAGCAGCGCCCCCACCAGCACCACCGCCCGCACCACATCCACATCCGAGGAATGAATCGCATTCAAGCTCAGATAACCCAGGCCCGGAATGCCGAAAAAGCTCTCCAACAGCAGGCTGCCCGTATAGAGGAAGGGAAGCGCCAACGCCACATTGGTAATCACCGGTCCCAGCGCATTCTTCAGCACATGCTTGAACAGCACCCGCCCTTTGCCCAACCCCTTGGCCACAGCCGTCCGCACATAGTCCTTGTGCATTTCCTCCAGCAGAAGCGTCCGATAAAAACGCACATTCACGCCCAAACCCGTCGCCACACCAATCAACACCGGCAACAGCAGGTTCCGCCAGGACTCGAACCCCCACACGGGAAACCAGCCCCATGTGTACGCCAAGACGAATTGGCCGAAGACAATCCACACTAGGTAATTGATGCTCATCAACGCCACGCACACCGCCACCAGCGAGCGGTCCAGCCACGATCCCCGCCGGTAGGCGCACAACAGCGCCAACGTCAGGCTCACCACCAGCTCAATCACCAGAATCGGCACCGTCAGCGCCAGCGACGGGCCCACCCCCGCCTTCAGCAACTGCAACACCGGCCGGTTCAAACTGGTGCTGGTGCCGAAATCCAGCCGCGCCACACGCTGGATGTACGCCCACAGCTGGCTGTCGAATCCATGCCGTGTGCCGCGTTCCAAGCAGACCTGCAGGATTTCCGCGCCCCCCGAGCCGGCACGGAACCCCGGGCGCAGAACCGCCTCGACCTCCTCCGCCGCCATCTCCGCTGGGCGGACCACCTGCCGCCATGTCCGAAGAGACGAGTCGTTCTTTTTCCACAGTGTGGAAAAAAATTTTCCACTCTGTGGAAAACCCGCGCCCGTTCCCCGCACCGTCACCCGCCACGTACCGCCCTTCGGCAGCGGAAACGCCAGGGGGATCTGCAGCGCCTCCGATTCCGCCAACCGTAGCGGCCCTTCTCCGCCCAGCCCCCAGCGGCGGCGCACGCCCGGCGGCGCCTGGCGGAAATCCACCTCCTCCAATGCCCGAGTGGGTGTCCAGCGGCCGAAAAACAACGGTTTGTTATATCCACGAACCTCATCGAATTCCTCTAGGGAACGAGCATCCGCATTCTGCCCAAGAACCATCGCCGCAGGAGAACCGCCCACCACATGGAAAAGCACAAAGGTAATCAGCACCACTCCGAAGATGGTCGGCACGGCCTGCAGCAGACGGCGAAGGATGTAGCGCGTCATGAAGAAGCGTGCCTCCACACGCGAATGAGCCTGGCGGAAAGGCTGTCCATATCCAGATCGGATGTGTCCACCTGGATGGGAATCCGCTCGTAGGCCTCCTTGCGTTCCTCCAGCAGGGTGGCCACCTGCTGCTCCAGGCGCCCCCCCTGCAAAAGCGGGCGCTCATCATGGCCCGCCACCCGGCGGATGATCACTTCAGGCCGGGCCGTCAGGCAAACCAGCTTGCCATGGCGCGAAAGCTGCCGGAGGTTTTCCTCGTTCAACACCACGCCGCCGCCGCAGACGATGATGGCGCCGGCCTTTTGCGCTCCCCATTCCGCCGCCAGCTCCGCCTCCATCCGGCGGAAGACGGCCTCGCCGTCTTCTTCAAAAATCCGGGCAATGGATTTTCCCGCCCGACGCTCCACCTCGGCATCCATGTCCAAAAGCGGGGCGCACGTGAGCGCGGCAAGCTTGCGGCCGGCCGCGCTTTTGCCGGTGCCCATAAACCCCAGCAGGACCAGATTGTGTTGGTTGTTCATTTGCGGAAAATACAACGACCGCCCATCCACCGGAACGGACCGTCCAGCGATGGTTGTACCGGTTTGGGCTCCGTTTGTGAAGACTGAAGCCGCACCCGCCTTGCGCACCACAAAAAAACACCCGCATCCCGGGTGGAACCATGCAACGCATGTTCCGTGCGCGGAAGCGGGCGGCAGAGGACAAACGCCGGAGCAACAGCGGCGGCGGCTATTGGATGGCCAAGCGCGTGGTCTTCACAAGCGCCTTCCACAACTTTTCGGGCGTGTCTGCTTCGAGCAGTTTGGTGCGGTTTTCCTCTTTCTGGAACACCTGCGAGAGGCCGGAGAGCAGCTTGAGATAAAACGCGCTGGCCGCAGTGGGAATGACCATGAAGAAGATGATGCGGGTGACGGCTTTTCCGGCGGGATCGAATTTCACCGCCTTCGGCGTGATGCCCATGGCCAGCGTCAACGCGCCGCCTTCAATGCACCGGACGTGGGGGAACGCCAAGCCGTTTTCAACCGCGGTGGAAATGATGGCTTCCCGCTGCAACGCGGCCTCCACCAGCTTCTGTGCGTTGTCCACAAAACCTTCATCCTCCAGTTTCTGGCACAGCTCGGCTACAATGGAATCGCGGTCGGTACCTTTCAGTTCCGGGATCATCAGGCTTTCTGCGGAAAACCGCTCAATCCCCACCTTGGGCGGATCGGTGCGGCGCGGCGATTTGCGGGTGTTGCGGGCGCCGCTTTCGCGGTAAAACAGCAGGCGGGCGCAGGAGGGACACTGGCAGATGCGCTCGGCGGCATGGACCTCGTGAACCAGAGAAATGGGAAGGGCCATGCCACAGGCCGTGCACACGCCGTTGACAACAGGGACGATGGCCAAAGGGCTCTTTTGTAGCAAGCGAGTGAATTGAGTGCTGACACTCGCCGGCAACTCCTTGGTGAGCGCGGCGATGGATTCGTCCAGCTGGTCCAGCTGGGCCCCCGGCATCCCAGCTTCCTGCTGGGCACGGGCGATGATGAGTTCCTGAAGTTGTACGAGATGGTTTATAATTGGTTGCATGTCATTCCTGTTCCTAGACTCCAGCGCGCACGGGCGCTTTCCTTTGGTCCATTTGTTTTACGCTTGAAAATCAAAAATGTAAAGCGTTACGCCTGCTGTTTTTCCATTTTTCCGCCACGGCCCCTGTTCCCTCCCCCGCCGGAGACGAAGGAAGATGGGGGGAAATGGAGCCGTCCTTTGTTTGGCGCAGAGGGAGGGGCCAGTCCATTTCAGGAGGGAGGAATGCGTGGGGGGGAGGCCTCCGCCCCGCGTGGATGGAGCATTTTGTGTGCTCCAAGCAACGGCTGGCCTTCCCCGCTTTGGCGCTTGCGCGCACGCGGGGCGGCATGGCACACTGGCCTGCATGAAGAATGTATGGGCAGATTTTTTGCAGAGCGCCCCCTGGCCGGAAGTGGGAGAACTGCTTGAAATTCTGGTGCTGGCCATCCTGATTTACTACGTGATTCTCTTTTTCCGCGGGACGCGTGGCGCACAGGTGCTGTTGGGCCTTGTGACGGCCGTGGTGTTCGCCTTGGTGCTCACGCGTATGTTCAACTTGGATACGCTGAACTGGTTGTTGCAACGCCTGTCGGTCTATATGGTGATTGCGCTGTTGGTGATTTTTCAGCCGGAAATCCGAAGGGCGCTGGCGGAACTCGGCAAGCAACACGTCTTTGCCAACACCATGCGGGAACGGGGCGTACTGGACGAAATCATGGAGGCCATTGCCTCGCTGGCGAATGATAAGATCGGCGCGCTGATTGCGCTGGAACGGGAAATCGGAACCCGGGCCATCCAGGAAACGGGTACCCGGCTGGATGCCACCGTATCCAATGAATTGTTGTGCACCCTTTTCTTCCCCCGCACGCCGTTGCACGACGGTGGCGTCATCATCGCCGAAAGCCGCATCCGTGCGGCAGGTTGCGTGTTCCCCCTTTCCTCCCGGCGCCTGACGGGCAACCTGGGAACGCGGCACCGGGCGGCCTTGGGGCTCTCGGAGGAAACCGACGCCATCGTGGTGGTGGTTTCAGAAGAGACCGGCGCGATTTCTCTGGCTTATAAGGGGCGCCTCATCCGGGGGCTGGATGAAACCCGCCTGCGCCGCATCCTCTCTTCCGCCCTGCTTCGCGGCGTGAAGAAACAGGGCCGCTGGCAACGATTGCGGAACAATCTGGATTTGTCCGCCGAAGGCATTGCCCGGACCGAAGAACTCATGGAGACCGAAGGTGAAGAGCCCCCGCAAAATTCTTAGCTACCTTGGGACCAAAAACGGCATCCGCTTGGTGTCCGTGGTGTGTGCCGTGGCCATCTGGTATGCGGTCCGGGCGGCCACCGGCAATTCCACCATTGTGACGGACATCCGGCTTGCCGTGCAACCACCGCCGGACTGGACGGTGGTGGAACAGTCCGCCCGGTTTGTTGATGTGGCCTTCCTCGGCACGCGGGACGACATCCGCTATCTCAATCGCGAGCTGATCAAGGCGTCCATCGACCTTCGGCACCATACGAATCATGACGTCTTCACACACACCTTGAATGCGGCGGACATCAATGCGCCCGGCAATTCCCGCATCGATTTTATCCGCCCGGCCACCGTAACGCTCCGGCTGGACCGTGAAATCACCAAGCAGGTGCCCGTGAAGGTGGAAACACAGAACCTGTTGCCCGACGGATACGAAATTGAAAAAA
>JAISGX010000101.1 GCA_031262805.1 Verrucomicrobiota bacterium
CTTGGCAGCATGTTGCATTGGTCAAAGATCAAGGTGAATACAGCGTTTATCTGGATGGGCAATTGCTTCATAATGAAGGGCTCTCTCCTACCACGGATGGTCCCTACGAATTTTACGGCGGTCCTGGGACGCGCATGATTGGAGGCGTGGGCAGAGCTTTCAATGGCTGGATCGACGAATTCCGCATCAGCGACGAAGCGTTAGCGCCCAGTCAATTCCTGAATGCGACGATTCCCGAGCCGACCACGCTTGGTCTGCTTGGCCTGGGTCTCCTTAGCCTCCTCATTCGAAAGCGAAAATGAATTGCATCAACAAGGATGCCTCTGGGCGCTGGAACGCTCTCCGTCTTGCGGCTTGTCCAGCCGCATGACGGCGAAAGAACCATGACTATGAAAACACGCTGGCCGAGCGGGTGAATGGCATCTTGGAGCCGGAATACTGGCTGGGCGCTTTCGGACGAAGGCACAGGCCAAAGCCGTTTGGCTGTACAAGAACCGCCGATCCCATCAGACGTTGAAGGATTGCACCCCCGAAGAAATCCTCCGGCGCACCACTTGAAATTTTTGTCCCCCAGGGAAAGGGGCTCCCTTGCGGGGGCAAAACCATGCGGCAAACGACAACCGAAAGGCACACCCGAAAATCAGGGCTCGACAGTTTTTTCATGGGGCCCCTTTATAAGCTATGAGTCGTTCGCATGGCCGGAGAATCGCGTAGCGCGCATTTTTCCAAACCGCATGAATGGGGCAGTCAAATGGGCGGGAATCCGTCCGATCGTTTTAATTGCCCGTCCTGCATGACCCAATGGCGGGTGTCCGGTGCGATCCATTCCGGATTGTGCGTAACGAGCAGGATGGACATTCCGCTCCGGTTGAAGTCGCGAAACAGCGAGATGATCTGTTCAGCCGAGGCGGCATCCAGATTGCCCGTGGGTTCATCGGCCAGCAAAAGGGCCGGAGGCTTGGCCAAGGCTCGGGCAATGGCCACCCGCTGCATTTCCCCCGCAGAAAGCAGACGGGCATCCTGCCGGAGCTTGTCCGCCAAGCCCACGCGTTCCAAGGCGGCTTCGCTGAGCTGCCTGGCTTCTTTTGCGGACGTTGAAAGGTAGCGAAAGCGGAAGCCCACATTTTCCAATACGGTGCGATGCGGTAGCAGATGGAATTTCTGAAACACCATGCCAACCTTGTTCTTTCGGCATCCGGCCAACGCACGGCCATCCAACCGGGATACATCTTGGCCTTCCAGCCGAATCCGCCCGGCATCCGGCGCCTGCAACAGACCGGCAAGCATCAGTAGCGTGGTTTTGCCCGATCCAGAGGGACCGGTGATGACGCCGAAGGCGCCCGAGGCAAGCGAGAAATCCACCCCACGCAGGACATTCACTCGACGGCCCGACGGCGTGCGGAACCCCTTCCATACGCCTTCCATGCAGAGCTGTGCGCCTTCGGCTGCGACCGGAGTCGTCATACCGGCTCGATGGGAAAATAGACTCGGTTGGTCTGGGCATGGCACAAGGCTAGGGCCATGGCATCCGTGGCATCCGCCGGCGGCTTCTCTTGAAGGCCGAGCACGGACATCACCATTTTCGCCACCTGTTCCTTGGGGGCGGCCCCCCAGCCGGTCACATTCTGCTTGGCGGTCCGGGGGGAATACTCAAACACCGGCACAGCGGCGGCGGCGCACGCGGAAATGACTACGCCCCGGGCTTCCCCCAAGATCATGGCAATTTTGGCATTTTTGAAGAAAAAGCCGCCTTCGACAACGGCGGCATCCGGCGCATGGGCGGCGAGCAGGGCATCCATCCGTTCCCGGATGGCACGAAGGCACTCGGAATGCTTCGCCTTGGCGGAGAGTTTCACCACTTCCCAATGGCAGGCCGTCATGCGGGTACCGCGCACCTCGATCACGGCCAAGCCCGTGCCGCGGAGGGAGGCATCAATCCCAAGGATCTTCATGGGTGGGGGCTCCTGTGCAAATCCAAAGGGCTCCAAAATCCATACGGATTCCAGAGCCCTCCGAGAGCATGGCTACGACTCAAGTCTCATCGTCCGAAATGGCCTCGTCGGCAATATCGCCGTTCATATACACATTCTGGACGTCGTCCAACTCATCCAGGGCATCCGTCAGTTTCATCAGGCTGGTGGCCTGGTGGGGATCCGACACCGGCGTCCAAGTCGTAGGAATCAGGTTCACACCGGAGTCTTCCGATACGTTGTAGCCCGCCGCACTGACTTTTTCGGAGACTTCGTTGTACACCCCGGGGGCGGTCAGGATTTCAAACTGCCCGCCTTCGTTGGTCATGTCGTCGGCTCCGGCTTCCAGCACCAACTCCATCAGGGCATCCTCGTCCACGCCTTCGGCATCCACCAGAATCTGGCCGCGGCGCTGGAAGTTCCGGAGCACCTGGTTGCTCTGAGCCAGCGTGGCGTTGTTACGCTGCAGGATGTGGCGGACTTCGGCCACGGAACGGTTGCGGTTGTCGGAAAGGCACTGGATGATCAAGCCCACGCCGCCCGGCGCATAACTCTCAAACATGATTTCCTCCAGAACCGCGCCTTCCAGCTCGCCCGTCCCCTTCTTGATGGCGCGGTCGATGTTGTCTGCCGGCATATTGACGGCCTTGCACTTGCTCAGAATGGTACGCAGGGTGATGTTGGAACCGGGGTCCCCGCCGCCGCTACGCGCCGAAATGGTGAGTTCCTTCGCCAGCTTGCTGAAAACCTTGCCGCGCTTGGCGTCCACCGCCGCCTTTTTGTGTTTAATGGTGGCCCATTTACTATGTCCGCTCATACCTTCATCCTTCCGCCGAGTTTTTCCGTTCAGGCCGAAACCCAGCTTTATTCCTCTTCTTCGGCCTGCTTGTTCTTTGCGGCCTCTGCAATGATCTTTTGTGCCACATTGGCGGGCACCACATCATAGCGGGTGAACGCCATCTCGAAGGATCCACGGCCGCCCGTCATGGAGCGGAGTTCCGAGGAGTACTTAAAGATTTCCGACTGCGGCACTTCGGCAATGATGACCTGCATGCCGTCTTCGGACTCCATACCCAAAATGCGGCCGCGTTTGTGGTTCAAATCGCCAGTGATGTCGCCCATGAAGTCGCCCGGGTTGGTCACTCGGATGGTCATGATGGGTTCGAGCAAAACGGGTTTGGCCTTGCGCATGCCGTCGCGGAATGCCGCACGGGAGGCAATTTTGAAGGCGATTTCGGAGCTGTCCACATCATGGGAGCTGCCGTCATAAACCGTCACCATCGTGTTCACAACGGGATATCCCGCCACCGCACCGTTCGACATTCCTTCGACCAAGCCTTTTTCAATGGCGGGCAGGAAGTTGCGCGGAATGCTGGTGCCGACGATGCCGTCGACAAACCAATGCTCCACGCCAGGCTGAATGGGTTCGATGCGTAGATACACCTCACCGTACTGGCCGCGGCCGCCGGATTGCTTCTTATGCTTGTAGTGGCCTTCGCCCTTGGCGGTGACGGTTTCCTTGTAGGCCACCTTCGGCGTGCTGAGGGTCACTTCCACTTTGCTACGCGCTTTCATGCGTTCCATGGCAACGTCGATCTGTACATCCCCGACACCGGAAATGATAAGTTCGTGGGTTTCGTCGTTCCGGTTGACCAAGATGGTTGGATCATCGTCCGCCACGCGGTGGAGGCCCTGGCCCAGTTTATCCTCATCGCCTTGGTTCTTGGGGGTGACGGCGAAGGACACGACCGGACTTGGGAAGGTGAGCGGCGCCATCCGGATGTTGCTACCGAGGGCACACAGCGTGTCGTTGAGGGTGGTGGTCTTTAGTTTGGCCAGAGCGACAATATCGCCAGCTTGGGCTTCAGGCATGGTGTCCTGCTTCTTGCCGTTGAGCAGATAGATGATCCCCACACGCTCTTTCTGCTCCTTGGTGGCATTGAACACTTCGCTGTCCGCCTTGAGCGTGCCGCCCCAAACACGGGCGATTGTGAGCTGGCCGACGAACGGATCGTTGATGGACCGGAACACCTGGGCCACCATTGGGGCATCAGCCGCCGGGTTGACGTCATGGCCTTCAGCATTCTTGCCGGGGCGGTCGAGCGGGCTCGGCAACATGCGGTGGATTCCATCCAGTAGCTCGTCAAGCCCCAGCGCCTGGCGGGGCATGACGGCAAAGACGGGGATGAATTTCACCTGCGTCACGGCAGAACGAAGGCCAGCGGCCAATTCATCCGCCGTGAGGGTGTCGCCATTGAGCACTTTTTCAATGAGTTCGTCGCTGGATTCCGCTGCGGCATCCGTCAGGCGGGAACGAATCTCTTCCGCTTTGCCATTGTCCTGCGCCGTCAAGACATCCACGATGCTCTTGTTGTCTTCGGTGGGGAAGGTCAACACTTCACAGCGGATGCCCCACAATTCCTGAAGGGTGGAGACGGTGGCATCAAAATCTGCATTTTCCTTGTCCAGACCGGTCACCACAATGGCACGAGGTAGGCCCAGGGCTTCGCAACGTTTCCAAGCGCGCAGGGTGCCCACCTGCACGCCGGCGGTGGCATCCACAATCACCAGCGCGGCATCCGCCACGCTGGTGGCCGAGACCACCTGGCCGTAAAAATCGGCATATCCGGGGGTGTCCAGCATGGCCAGCCGGAGGGCCCGGCCCCCTTTGGGGCGCCATACGGCATCAAACGGCTTCGTCCAGATCGAAATCTTGTGTTTCTTTTCCTCTTCGGTCCAATCCGCCATACTGGTTCCGTCGCCCGGATTTCCCAAGCGATCGTTCACCCCCAGTTTGTACAGCAACGAATCGATTAGCGACGTCTTGCCGCTTCCTGTATGGCCTACCAAAACAACGTTCCGCACATCCGAGACGGGGATATCCTTCATAAGCGCATTGCCTTTCCTTATGATGCCTTCCAACTCCGCCGGGAACAAAGGCCCGGCCACAGAATTGCAGACTTTATACAAAAGGGTACGCCGCCGCAACCGTGAAATGAGGAAAAACGCCCCTTCCCCGCCCCTTCCGATGGCTCAAAGCCCCATCCGCAGGGAAGAGAGGCCGCAAAACAGGCGCGAAACGGTTCCTGCCGCTCCGCGCCTGTTGCGGGAAAATCATAAGGCGTCTAGTCGACGTCCACATTCCACCCGTGGAGATCCGGTTCTTGGCCGTATTGGATGCCCTGGACGGCCTTGTAGAGCTTTTCCATCACCGGACCGGCACCGGCTTGTGGGCCGGTTTTATAGACGGTTCCCGCCCGCTCGATGGAACTGACCGGCGTCACCACCACGGCCGTGCCGCAGGCGGCCACTTCGGTGAAATCCGCCACCTCGGAAAAGGCAATGGGGCGCACATCCACCGGCATGCCCATGTCCCGGGCAATCTGCTGCAGCGTCAGGTTGGTGATGCTCGGCAGGATGGAGGGGGTCTTGGGCGTCACATAGGCGCCCTCCTTGGTGATCGCCAAGAAATTGCTGGTGGAGAATTCCTCAACCCACTTGTGCTCCACGGGGTCCAGATACAGCTCCACGGGATAGCCCGCCTTCGCCGCCTGGATGTGGGGATACAGGCTGGCCGCATAATTGCCGCCAATTTTGATGTGTCCGGTGCCGCGCGGAGCCGCCCGGTCATAGTCGTCCAGCACGATCGCCTTCACCGCCTGCAGGCCGCCTTTATAATACGGCCCCACCGGCGTCACCAGCACCAGAAAGGTGTATTCACTGGCCGGCGCCACGCCAATCTGTGCTCCGCTACCGAACAGTAGCGGGCGCACATACATGGAGCCGCCCGTTCCATAGGGCGGGACGAATTCCAGATTGGCCTTCACCACACGCTGGCAGGCATCCAGAAACATTTCTTCCGGCACTTCCGCCATGCACACGCGGCGGGCGCTCATCGCCAGCCGTTTGGCATTCTCCACCGGACGAAACAGGCTCACCTTGCCGTCCTTGCGTGCGAAGACCTTCAAGCCTTCGAATGCCTCCTGGCCATAATGCAGCGCCGAAGCCGCGATATGGATCGGGATGTACGGCGACTCCACCAATTCGCCGTCGCTCCAGCGGCCGTTCTTCCACACATACTGGATGTGGCAGTTGGTCTGGGTGTATGAAAATCCAAGGTTCTTCCAATCAATCGTCGCCATCTTTTCTTCTCCTCTTGAAACTTAAAACCCTTTCAGCGCCCTTGAGAGCGAAGGGCTTGCCAGCAGGTCCTGCGCCACGCGGCGGGCAATCGCATCAATTTCGTCATCCGCCAGAATGCCGGCCACGCACGCCCCGGCATCGGCTGAAACCGCTGTGCCGTTCCCGGAGCCCGCGACCGTGCGGGAAGGCCCCAGCGACGAAGCCTGACACAGGGTGACGGCGGCAACACCGACAATGTCGAGCGCACTGCTTCCACGCGACAAATCGTTCACCGGCCGGGCCAGCCCCTGGAGCACCGGCCCCAGCGCCGTGGCGCCCGCCAGCCGCTCCACCAGCTTATAGCCGATGTTGCCCGCCTGCAGATCCGGGAACACCAAGATGTTCGCCGCCCCCTTCAGTGGACTCTCGCCCGCCTTCTGGGAAGCCACCTGGGGCACCAGAGCCGCATCCACCTGCAGCTCTCCGTCAATCAGCAGGTCCGCCTGCGCCGCCGCCGCACGCTCACGTGCTAGGGCGGTCGCCTTGGCCACTTTGTCCACCAGCTCGTGCCGGGCACTGCCCCGTGTGGAAAAGCTCAGCATGGCCACTTTGGGCTGCGTGCCCATCAGGGCGCGGTGGGTTTGCGCCGTCGCCAGCGCAATATCCGCCAGCTGTTCCGCCGTGGGGTTTGGGTTCACGCCGCAATCCGCAAACAGCAACGTCTGGTTGCCTGCCGGTGTCGGCGCCTTCAGGCGCATCAAAAAGCAGCTGCTCGCGGTTTGAATGCCCGGTGCCGTGCCTACGCAATGAAACGCCGAGCGCAGCACATCTGGGGTGGAAGCAATGCTGCCCGCCACCATGCCGTCGGCCCGGCCGGTCTCCACCATCATGGCCCCCACATACAAACGGTTCTTTAGCGCTTCACGCGCCTGATCCAGCGTCATCCCCTTCGAAGCACGTTTCTGCTGATAGGCCTGCGCCAGTTCTGCTAGAAAAGGCACGCCCGCCGGATCCAGAATCTCAAAGGCCGGAGAGGACACCCCCGCCGTGGCACAAGCCTGCTGCGCCTCCGCCGGGGAAGCCAGCACCACCACACGCGCAAACCGGCGACGGGAGATTTCCTCCGCCGCCTTCATCACCCGCGGGTCCATGCCTTCCGGCAACACAACGCATCCGTTGAACCCACTTGCCTTTTCAATCAAAAATTCCATCGTCTTCCATGTTATCCCCGCCGCCTAGGCCACGTCCAGCAAAACCGCCCATTCCCCCATCAAGCGTTCCGCCGCCGCCTTTTCAGCGGGCGCTCCGCCGCCCACGCCACACGTCTTCCACCACCCGAAGCAGGTCGTCCTGCATCCGCGCCAGGCTGTAGAGCCCAACAGCGCGTTCCCGGGCCGCCCGCCCCAGGACCGACATGATCTCTGGGTGCTCCGACCATTCCCGAAGGATGCCCAGCAGCGCCGCCGGATCATCTGCGGAAAACGTCCGCCCCGCTCCCTCCAGCACCTCCGGCAGGTCGGAGACCGCACTCGCCGCCACGGCCAAGCCGGAGGCCATGGCCTCATAAACCTTGCAGGGCACCTGGGATTGCGCCAAGAGGTCCGTGGACAACGGAAGGATGCAGGCATCCGCCGCTCCCAGCCAGACGGGCATCTCCCCTGCCGGCTTGGGCCCGGCGGCCACCACCCACTGTCCCCCGGGTGACTGTTGCAGGGCCTTCAGCGTGTCCGTGACCGGCCCCACCACCAACAGGCGCCACTCCGGCCGATTCAACGCCTCCAGCGCCTGCACAATCCGTTCCACGCCCTTGTGCGGACGCACCACTCCGCCGAACACAATCACTCGGTCCGCCTCCGACAGCCCCAACTCCCGCCGGGCCGCCGCACGGCGCGCCGACTCCAGCGGGCGGAAATGCGCCGTATCCACACCCATGCGGACCAACCGGCCACCGAACTTCCGTTGCAAAAACGAACTGGTGGAGACCACCACATCCGCCCTAGACAAGGAACGTTCCACCAACGGATAATAATTCTCCTCCGTCAGATGCTTCCAATGCCGCGCCCAACACGCCAAGCGTTGCCGCCGGGACCGTTGCGCCATCAACGCACCGTCCCATTCATCCAGGCACACCACCACGGGACAGCCCCGCCGAGCTTTTTCCCGCAAGGCCACCCAAACCGTCTGGGGCATGGCCTTCACGGCAAACAGGATGTCCCCGTCCGCCGCCGCCGCCAACGCCGCCGCCTCCGCCCAAAACCGGGATGGCTTGTACAGTCGGGACGCCGGGACCGCCGTATAGGAAAAGCCGTGTCGATACATCGGCTGTACGCCCGTCCCCCAGATGTCCGGCCCGACCACCTCCACCGGATAGACGGCCGACAGCGAACGGGCATATACCGTGGCAAACCCCAGCGAGGTGCCGCTGATGTTCGGCACCAGAAAGGAAATGGTCGGTTTTTCCTTGTCCCTATCCTGAAAATTCGCTTGCATGGGCCAGTTTTCCGCTATGCGGCCAAACTATAGCGAAGCGCTGGGAGATATGCAAAACGTATTAATGATTCTGACAAGCCACCGGCTGGATTGCTTCCGCCTGTGTATGGATATGCTCCTCCATGGCGGCTCCATCCGCCGCTTCGACCGCGTGGTGCTGCTGCTCAACGGCGTCAAAGGCCGCCACCTGCGCTATGTCCGCCGCCTGATGGCGCAACACCCCGACATTCCGTGGGACCAAGTGGCGGGTCCGCGGGGGCGCGGCTGGTGCATCTCCTCCCTCCAGAACGAATGCGTCCGGCGTTATCCGGATGCGCTGTACTTCAAGCTCGACGAAGACACCTTCGTCTCCTCCGACTGGGACCTCCGCTTGGCCGAAACCCATGCCCACCATGCCGGGAATCCCGACCTAGCACTCGTGAGCGCCACCATCCCCAACAACGGCTTGGGCTCCTGGCGCTTGTTGAGCGTGTTTCCCGAACTCCGCGACGCCTTTCTACGGCTTCCCCACGCCGGGATCACGCCCGCCGCCGCCGCACCGGTCTGGTTTTATCCCCATCTCGCCGAATGGATGATCCGGCATTTCCTGAATCTGGAAGCCGCCAACCAACGGATGCGGGAAGCCGCCTCCGAACGGTGGGTTCCCTTCCACGAACGCTTCAGCATCAATTGCATCTGTTACGACTACCGCCACTGGAAGCAACTCGGCGGCGTGCAGGAGCAAGATGAAGTCGGCTGGGGCAAATGGATCACAGAAGGCCGCAAGCTTGTGGTGCTCGACAGCCATGCCGTCTGCCACCACTACACCTTTTTCAATCAACAGGACTGGCTGGACCGCTCCTCCCTCTTGGAGGACCTTCGCGCCGCCAATCTCCCGACATCCCCGTGGGAACGCTCTCTCCCCGGGCGCTGGCTACCGCGAGCCGGACGCATCCTGCGCCAGCTTCCCGCCATCGTGCGGCGGCGACTGGCGCGTGCGCCCTAGTCCCCCGCCAGTTGGTCGAAGGCCGTCAACGCCGCCGCAATCGCCTGGTCCATGTCCAGATAGGCGTAGCTACCCAACCGCCCGCCGAAGTGCACCTTCGGAAGTGCTGCCGCCTCCGCCTCATATTTCGCTAGCAACGCCTGATCCTCCGGCGTGCGGATGGGGTAATACACGTCATCGGCTTCAGACGGGGAAAAGGAAAACTCGCGGTATACCACCGTTCGGTCGAAGCGGCGCTCCGGCGTGAAATGTTTGAACTCATGCGTTCGCGTATAGGCAACCGCGCCATCGCATTCGTTCAGGACGGCTGTCCCCTGATAATCCGGCACATCCAACACCTGCCTGTCGAACCGGACGGACCGCCAACCCAGTCGGCCATGGCGGAAGCCGAAGAACTGATCAATCGCCCCCGTATAAATCAGCCACCGGTGCTCCGGCAACGTATCGCGGTGTTCAGCATAATCCGCCTCCAGACGGACCTCGATGTTCGGATGCTCCAGCATCCGCCCGAACAGTCGGCCATAGCCCTCCACCGGAATTCCCTGCCAGACATCTTTGTAATAGCCCACATTGTAGGTATAGCGGACCGGGAGACGGGAAATGATGTAGGCGGGCAACTCCGTCGCCTTCCGCCCCCAATGCTTTTCGGTGTATTCCTTCACAAACGCCTCGTACAGCGGACGGCCAATCAACGACAAAGCCTTTTCCTCTAGGTTCTGCGGCGTATGGATGCCCTCCTTCGCCGCCTCCTCCAGCACCCAGGCCTCCGCCTCCTGCGGCGACCATCGTTTCCCCATCAGCAGGTTGATCGCCGCCAGTCCAAACGGCAACGGATAGACCTTCCCCTGCCGTGCCGCCCACACCGTATGCCGGTAGCCGTTGAACGCCGTAAAACGGTTGATATATTCCCAGACCCGCTCATCGGACGTGTGGAAGATATGCGGTCCGTACACATGCTCCTCAATCCCCGTCTCTGGATCGGCACAGGACCAACTGTTTCCACCGATGTGCCCTCTCTTTTCCAACAACACCACCCGGCACCCCGCCGCATTGGCGAAACGCTCGGCCATCACCGCGCCGTAAAAGCCGGCGCCCACAATCACCACGGTTTTATTTTTTGCATCCATTACCCTTGAATCATTCACAAAAAAAAGCCGGTCATGCAAGCTCTCCTTCCCCCGGCGCTCCGGCACGCATTCACCGCTTCAGACAGGACGGCACACGGTGGAACATCCATCGACAGCCGCCCTTGAAACCAGCCGACATGGTGCGGAAGGCGGAAGTCAACCGGGCGGGAAATGCCCTTTGCCCACAAGCCGCTAGGCCTTCCTCCCCCCCGCTGCGGGGTTATCCATCGAGGCTCTTCGCGGATTCGTGGGGGGGGAGCGTTCAATGGCAACGGGGGGAGTGCTCACTTTGCGGCGGCGTGCAAAACCGATACAGGCGGCGGCATGAAACGAAGACGCCCTTGCCGAAGAAGCACCGCTCCCACATTGTCGGCCCCAGACGCACCGCAAGGGAGTCTGAGTTTATGGGTTGACCTCGCCCCCTACCTCTTTATAGTTCCCTTTTCGGCTCCATGGAGCTTCAGGACATGATGGATCATTGAATGAAACAACGGCGGACAAAATGAAGGTTGGCATTATCGGCGCAGGCATCTCCGGGATCAGCACCGCGCACTTTCTCCACAAAAAGGGCGTGGAGGTGGAGGTCATCGAGGCGGCGGCCCAATCCGGCGGTTCCGCCTATAGCTTTGAGTGGAACGGGCACACCTGCGACTGGGCGGCCCACCGCCTGTTCACGCATGATGAGCATATCCTGCAGCTGATCCAATCGCTGGTGCCGCTACGCACGCTCAACCGCGTGAGCTCGGTCTATATGGGCGAACGCTGGCTCAAGGATCCGGTGGATGCCGTGCAACTCTGCTACCGCTTTTTTCCAAAAAATACGTTTTCGGTGCCGTGGACCTACCTAACGCGTGAGCGCCGCCTGCCGGAGGATTCGTTCAAGAACTATTGCCTGGCGCACTATGGCTCCCGTCTGGAGGAGTTCCTGTTTTCGCCCTATACCGAAAAAATGTTCGGTATTCCGGGTGGCGAGCTTTCGGTGGAGTGGGCGCGGAAGAAAACGCGCTTGTCGGGACCGCTGGATGTGATCCGCCAAGGGTCGAAAACCAAGTTCAACTATTTCTATTATCCCAAAAACGGCGGGTTCGGCACGATCTGCGATGCTTTTCTCGAACCGGTGAAGGATCGCGTGCACTACCAGGCGCACATGACCAAGCTGGACATCGAAGAGGGGCGCATTCTTCGCGTCCACTACGAGCAGGATGGGCAACCGCGCACCATGGAAGCGGATTTCTTTGTCTCCACCATTCCCCTGACGACGTTGTGCGCCATGACGGGCTTTGAGGCCCCCCTCGCCTACCGATCTGTCGCCGCCGTGTATGCGCTGGTGAACAAGCCCCATACCACGCCGAACCATTGGATCTACTATATGGATGGCCGAGAGGTGGTGGTGAACCGCCTCTGCGAGGTGAAAAACATGTTCCCGAAGGCAGGCCCTGCGGACACTTCCGTGGTCTGCGCCGAAGTGACGGAATGGGACCAAGTCGGTTTCCTAGACACCTGCATCCGCAACCTGGCGGATTCGGGCATCTTCCGCATGGACCAGGTGTTGGACACCACCGTGGTGAAGCGCGATTTCTCCTATCCGGTCTATCGCGCCGATTATGAACAGGATGTGGACCGCGCCATGGCGCATGTGGCGCAATTCCATAATCTGCGCACCGTGGGCCGCTCCGCCCAGTTCGAGCACATGGAAATCGACAACTGCTTGGAGTCCGCCCTGCAGTGCGTGCGCGAACTGACGGCAAAAACGCCTATCCAGCTGACCGAGCAGCGCTCCACACTGCCTGTTGAACCCCGAATCGCCACCGTCATAGCCGACCATACGGGCGATGAGGAGGCCCTGCGGCGCTGCATCCACTCCTTCGGGGCGGTGGATTATGCCCAGCAACAGATGGTGGTGGTGAGCTCGCGGCAGGACACCCT
>JAISGX010000147.1 GCA_031262805.1 Verrucomicrobiota bacterium
ACTATTCGGACCCGGTTGCCGCCGCCCGCCATATCTGTTTTACTGCGGCGCTGTATGCCGACATCCAAGAGAGCTTGGGCCGCCAGCACTGGAGCTATGCCTACAGCGACTTCATGCTACGCCGGTATGAATACATCCACCGCTTTTCCCAGGTGCTTGCCATCCTCATCGGCATGCATGAAACCCCAAGCAACCCCCCACTCTCCCACATCTTATGAGTCAATACATCTTCATTACCGGCGGCGTGGTCTCCTCCCTTGGCAAAGGGATCACCGCCGCATCCATCGGACGCCTGCTGATCGCACGCGGCCTGAGCCTCCGCATGCTGAAAATGGATCCCTATCTCAACGTGGATCCGGGAACCATGAGTCCGTATCAGCATGGCGAGGTGTATGTCACGGACGACGGCGCCGAAACCGATCTGGACCTCGGCCACTACGAACGCTTCACCGGGCAGCCGACATCGAAGCACTCCTCCATCAGCTCGGGCCGGATCTATTGGAATGTCCTTCAAAAGGAACGCCGCGGGGATTATCTGGGGAACACCATCCAGATGATTCCGCATATTACGGATGAAATCAAATCCCACATCCGCGCCCTCTCCGCTCCGGATGTGGATGTGGTGGTCGTGGAGATCGGTGGCACGGTGGGCGATATTGAAGGCCTGACTTTTTTGGAAGCCATCCGGCAAATTGGCCTAGAAGACGGGCGCGAAAACGTCATGTACATCCACATGACCTACCTGCCGTATATCCGGGCCGCCGGTGAGCTGAAAACCAAGCCAAGCCAGCAAAGCGTGGCGAAGTTGCGCGAAATCGGAATCATCCCGGATGCCTTGATTTGCCGTTCCGAACGGCCAATCGGAGAAGACATGCGCAAAAAACTGTCTTTGTTCTGTACGGTTCCGCTCCATGCCGTCATCGAAGAGCAGGATGTGGCCCGCACCATTTACGAGGTGCCGCTGGTGTTGTCTCGACAAGGCTTGGACGAGATTGTCCTGCGGCATTTTCACGCCGCACATCCTCCGGCCGTGCTGAATGCGTGGGAGGAAATGGTGAGCTCCCTTGCCCGTCCGGAAGGAACGGTTCGCATCGGAATCGTCGGCAAATATTCGGAACTTCCGGATGCCTATAAATCCCTGCATGAGGCCTTGCGCCATGGAGGCGCCGCCCACCGCCATGCGGTGGAGCTGGTTCCTCTTTCCGCCGAAGAGTTGGAGGATCATGGAACGCTGGATGCCCTTTCCACCGTGGACGGCCTACTGGTTCCGGGTGGATTCGGCAAGCGCGGAACGGAAGGCAAGATCACCGCCATCCGCTATGCCCGGGAAAACCAGTTGCCCTTTTTCGGCATCTGCCTCGGCCTGCAGTGCGCCGTGATTGAATTCGCCCGCCACGTGGCGGGCATGGCGGATGCCAATTCCACGGAAATCGAGCCGGACACTCCCTTCCCCGTCGTTGCTCTCATGGCGGAGCAGGAGCAGGTGGTGAATCTCGGCGGCAGCATGCGGCTGGGCGCTTGGCCATGCACGCTGAAAGCCAATACCCAGGCCTTCCAGGCCTATGGACGCACGGAGATTTCCGAACGCCACCGGCACCGGTATGAAGTCAACAACCGCTACCGGCCTATGTTGGAGGAAAAGGGCTTGCTCCTTTCTGGCCTCTCTCCCGATGGCCAGTTGGTGGAAATGGTGGAACTAGCGGATCATCCGTGGTTTGTGGCTGTTCAGTTCCATCCGGAATTCAAATCCCAGGCACTAGCGCCCCATCCCCTGTTCCGGGATTTCATCGGCGCCGCCATCGCCCGGCGCTCTGGACCGCATTCCCTCAGGATGGGGTAATCTGGGCTTCCTGCACCCGGTTGACCATCAGACGGATGGCGCCCGCCTTCCGGGCGACCAACTCCCGGGCCGCCGCACCCAGCCTCGCCCGCTCCTCCGGATGGTCCAGCAGTTCCAATGCGACCGACCGCAGGCCTGCGGCATCCGCGGCTTGGCGATAGGCCTGCGCGTCAAGGAAATCTATCGACACCACCGGAAAATTCTCCATATGTGGCCCCACAAGGATGGCCTTGCCGTCCTTCGCCGGTTCAATGGGATTTTGGCCGCCGGTTTGCGTCAAACTCTTGCCCACGAAGACCAAATCAGCCACGGCATAAAACCCGCGTAGTTCGCCGGTGGTGTCCACCAGAAGCACATCGGGACGAACGGATATCGCCGGTGCGTTGTCGGGAAACCGACTCCGCTGCACCACACTCATCTTTCGCTTGGCCACTTCTTCGAGGACCTCCGCCCGCCGCTCGGCATGCCGAGGCACAAGCACCAAAAAGAGCCCCGGATGCTTCCACCGGGCTTCCGCATAAATATCCAGCAGGGCCGCTTCCTCTCCCGCCCATGTGGACCCACCGACCCACACCAAGGAATTCGCTGGAACCGCCAAACGCTCCAGCACGGAGCGGGCACGGGCCGAAGCGGCCGTCGGCGTCGGAGCAATGTCGTATTTGGCGCTTCCGGTGACTTCCACGCGTTCGGGCGGAGCCCCCAGCGCCAGCAGGCGGTCGCGGTCGCCCTCCGTCTGCACGCAGAACCAATGAATCCGGGGTAGCAGCCGACGGGTGATCAAACGGATTTTTCGGTATCCGCGGTAGGAATGTGGCGAAATGCGCCCGTTGATCATCACACTGGGAATGCCCTGCTTCCCGGCATAACGGATCAGATTGGGCCACATTTCGTTCTCCACCAGTACCACGGCGGAGGGATGAAAACGGCGTAGCACCCGAGGCACCACCCAAGGCACATCCATCGGAAAATAGAGCGTCACATCCGGCGCCTTAATTTTTTTCAATGCCAGCGCATGCCCCGTGGAGGTGTTGGTTGTCAGGATAAAGCGGACGGACGGGTCTCGCCGCCGAAACTCTTCCATGAACGAAAAGGCCACGGCCAACTCCCCGACGCTGACGGCTTGAATCCAAATGGGTCGGCCGGGTGCATCCAACAGGGCCGTCTCCTCCGGACCATAACGGCCGAAGCGCTGTGAAAAATTATGCGCATAGCCGCCCCGGCGGATCATCCGCCAGAGAAAATGTGGCAGCATGAAAGCAAACACCAGCGGAAACACCAGATTATAAACCCACCAAATCACAGCAACATTCCTTTGTTCATCTGCAGGACGGGCAGCAGCACCGCCAAAGCAATCAAAGCCACAAACACCCCGACCAATAGCGTCATGCCGATCTCCAGCAGCATCATTCCCCGCGAAGCCAAACGGTCCCAATTTTGCTGGTAGCGCCGGGCGGCATTTTCCAGCAATCCGATCAAATCTCCCCCCGCCTCACCGGCCTGCACCCATGCGGCCAGAGAGGGATGCAGTGGTTGGATGCTACGGATGACGTCCACCAAAGGCTTGCCCTGCCCCATGGCTTCCGTTTCGCGGCGGGCGGACGCCGCCAGCCAGGCACTGCCAGAAGCTTTGCCCGCCATGGGCACGCTTTCCATCAGTCCGACGCCGCGCTCCATCAACAAACCCAGCACGCGAACAAACCGCAGGCTGGCCAAATTCCGCCAGCCGTTTCCAAGTAGCGGCAGGGCATAGAGGCGGCGGTCCATTCGAATCCGCAGCGCTTCTTCCCGGAGCAGGCGGCGGCGGAGCACCTGAACGCCCACACCTGTTCCGGCAGCCAGCAACAGTAGTAACAGGCCCAGCATTCGTCCCCCGCTCAACATGAGGCGCGTCAGCAAGGGGAGCCCCACCTCCGCCTCGGTGAACAACCGCTGCACCATCGGCAGCATGAAGACCAGCACGAGGCCGCCAAGCACCACGGCAAGGGAAACCACAACCGAGGGATACAGCAGAGCGGAAAAAAGCTTCTCCCTCAGTTTTTCCTGTTCTTCCAAAAAGGAAGCCAGGCGGGTCAGGGCCTCATTCATACCGCCGGTGCGTTCGCCCACCTCCATGACGGCCTGTTCGAACGCCGTGACCTGCCTGGACGCATCCACCATGGCCCGGCTCAGTGGCTGCCCTTCCCTCACGGCATCTCGAACAGCCGCCAGCAAAGGGCGGGCCCGATCCAATTCCGGCGATTGGAGAATCACATCCAGCGCAGGAACCAGCGCCACGCCGGAGGCAGCCAGTGCCGCCAATTCCCGGTAAAACATTGTTCGGATTTCGCTGGAAAAAACGGTTTTGGCGGGTCGGTCGCCAGAGGGAGTTTCATGAACCGCCCGGACCCATTCCCCCAGAATACCCATTTCCGTCAACCGCTTGCGAGCGCCTTTGAGATCATCCGCCTCCACCAACCCGCTTTTGCTACGCCCGGCGGCATCATAGCCCTTGTATTCAAAGGTCGTCATGCCGAAAACCGCCGCCTATTCCTTGTGCGCCCCGGCCGAGCGCAACACTTCGGCCACGGTGGTCAATCCCGCCAAAATCTTGTCCGTTCCATCTTCGCTCATCTCGCGGAACCCCTCCGCCGCCGCCAGGTGGCGCAGTTCCATCACCGGCACGTCGGCCCGGACCGCCTCCGCAACCACAGGGCTGACCACCAGCAGCTCATGAATCCCGGTCCGTCCCTTATACCCACCTAGGCAATGGCGGCATCCCTCCACATGGGCCTCCCAGACCGTCCGGCCGACCAACCGGGAATTTCCCAACAAGGCGGCATCCTCACCCGACAAGACGGCCGGCTTCCGGCAATGGGGACACAAGCGGCGCACCAAGCGTTGTGCCAGCACGGCCCGCACAGCGGCGGCCAGCAAATAGGATGGAATGCCCATGTCAACCAAGCGGGTCACCGCGCCGACAGCATCGTTCGTGTGCAGGGTGGTGAACACCAGATGCCCCGTCAGGGAGGCGCGGACCATGATTTCCGCCGTCTCCAGATCCCGGGTTTCCCCCACCAGCACCACATCCGGATCCTGGCGAAGGATGTGGCGGAGGCCACGGGCAAACGTCAGCCCGATTTTGGGATGCACCTGGATCTGGCCGATGTTTTGAAGCTGGTATTCAATGGGGTCTTCTATGGTCAGCACATTCAAGTGCGCGGTGTCGAGCTCCAGCAACGCGGCATACAGGGTGGTGGTTTTTCCGCTACCGGTCGGGCCCGTCACCAGGACAATCCCGTGGGGTTCCCGGAGAATGGCGCGGAAGCGTTCGAGCAAACGGTCGGACAAGCCCAAGTCGTTCAGGGAATAGCGCGTGGATTCACGGTGCAACAGGCGAAGAACAATCCGTTCCCCTTCCGCCACCGGCACGCTGGACACGCGCACATCAATTTCACGGGTCCCCACCCGTACCCGGGCGACTCCATCCTGTGGAAGCCGTTTTTCTGCCAGATCCAGGCGGGCCATCACCTTCAGGCGGGCACTCAGCGCATGCTCCAGATGCCGGGGTGGGGAAGGCTGGGCATACAGCAGGCCATCAATGCGGAAACGAACCACCAGGGATTGGGCAAAGGGCTCAATATGAATATCCGAGGCGCCGCGCTTGACCGCCTCGATCAGGATGGAATTGACATAGTGGGCCACCGGCGCATCCGCCGCCGAAGAGAGCAAATCGTCACTACGCACATCCACCGCCACCGGGCCCTCTGAGCCGCCCGGCGTCTCCACCGGTGGAGTCGCCACTCCGGCACGGCGGAAATAGATCCGGTCGATGGCGCGCTGAATTTCCTCGGCCGGAGCGGTCATCCAAACGGCCTCCCGGCCAAGCAAGAGCGACAAATCTTCAAAGGCCTGCATGGCGCTAGCATCCGCCCCGGCAATGATCAACTGCCCATCCCGGCACAAAGGGACCAATCCATTCCGCCGGACCCAGTCCACCGGAACCGACTCGATCAGGCCCAACTCCAGCCAGTCTTCTTCGATGCGCTCCAGAAAGGGAAGCCCTGAAGGCGCAGGACTCATCGGGTTCCATTCTTTTTTGCCGCACGGGCGGCCCGCCGGGCCTTCACGGCCTCCTCGCGCTCCGCAGACGTGATGGCATCTGGCGAAGGTTCATCCATGGCATGGGGCGCATCCTTCAACGTGGCGGCATGCTCGAGGCGGGCCTTTTCCTCTTCCGCCTTTTCCATATCGGTCACAATTCGGGGCGTCACGAAAATCAACAGATTCGTTCGTTTCTTCACATCGCTGGTGGAGCGGAACAAGGCCCCCAGCCACGGAATGTCGCCCAGCAGGGGCACTTTGGTGGTGATCTTGCTCGTGTCTTCACGAATCAGGCCGCTGATGATGACGGTGCGCCGGTCGGGAATGGTGATGGTCGTTTTGACCTCGCGTTTGGAAATACGGGGCGTGTACAGCGTTGCGTCGTTTCCATCCTCGATGACGGTTTCAATGGAGGGGTTCAAGTCCAGCTGGATTTCCCGCTGGGGATTGACGTGCGGCGTCAACTTCAAATTGATACCAACATCCCGGCGTTCAATATTCTGGATGTAGTCCCGATCCGAACCGGATCCCTCCACGGAGGATTTCAGAATGGGAATGTTCTCCCCAACACTAACGGAAGCTTCCATGTTGTTCTGCGCCCAGAGGGGAATGTTGGAGAGGATCTTCAAATCCCGATCCGCCGCCATGGCGCGCAGATAAACCGGAATCTGGTTGTACACGGTTCCATCCGGCCCGCGGAAGGTCCCGCTAATGACCCCGGCGGCCAGCCCTTGCGGGAACGAGCCCTGCGTCAGCAGGCCCATCATGGAATCCTGCTCGCCATAGCGGGTGCGGCCGAAGCCGCCGGTTCCGCTTCCATCGGGCGTATCAATGCCGAACCACTCCACCCCCAGATCCAGCCCCTTTTCAATATTCACTTCCGCAATCAGCACCTCCACGAGCACCTGTTGCGGCACCTCATCGAGCCGGTCCACCAAGCGCCGGACATATTCGAAGTCTTGCGCGGAAGCATCCACCAACAGGGCATTGTTGGCCACAATCGGCTCGATGGCGATTTTGCGGCGCCCCGGATCGCCCTCTGCGGATTTGCCGAGGAGCGAATTGAGGCTCTTGGAGGCTTCCTCCGCCGACAGATATTTCAAAAAGATGGCATTCAGACGGCCAAACCCATTGGGATTTTCCACATCCATTTTTTCAATGATGCGCTTCATTTCCATGATCTGCATCGGCAGGCCCACCAAGATCAGGCTGTTGGCCTGTGGAGAGGCCACCACGCTGAAGTCCGTCGGTAGCGCCCCCCCGCCGCCTGCGACCTGCTGGAAATGCCGGTTGACCCGGTTGGCCGCGCTCTCCGCCGCGCCAAAGGTGGCCCGCAACTGGTCCGCCACTTCCTCCGAAGACGCATGCTGCAATTCCACGATTTCCACTGTGCCGCCAGCCCCCGGCTGGTCCAGTTCCGCCAGAAGGCTTTCCAAGCGCGCCACATTGTCCGCCGTGTCCGTGAGGATCAGGTGGTTCTTGGGAACGAAGGCTTCCAGGGCCCCTTCCTTGCCTCCGCGCACCAATGGCTCAAACGCCTTTTTCACATCCGCCGCGCTGATGTGGCTCAACGCAATCAGCTTGGTCACCAGGCCGCCGTCATGGCCGTCGCCCCCGGCGGGCACAATCGCCCTAGAGCCCGGCAACGGCGTGAGATGGCAAACACCGCCGCGCTCCACGATGGTGTAGCCGCTGCCTTCCAGCGTGCTCACATAGAGAGGATACACCTCCTCCACCGGAATCGCTCCCTGCGTTAAAATGGTCACCCGGCCGGTGACGTCCTCCGGCACAACGAAACGGCGGCCGGTATATTTCCCGACGATCTGCGTCACCAGCCGGATATCCGCCTGCTCAAAATTGAACTGCACCATCTCCTGCCCCGAGGCCATCGCCCCCCATGCCAGCAGGCAGAGCCCGATCCATGCTTTTTTCCATTGTGTGGATACTTTTTTTCCACACTGTGGAAAAAACGGCATGAGGCGCGGAGGATGATGGTTCACTTTGTAATTCCTCGTTCGCTGTTTCGAATGAAAGACACGAAGTGGTCCAACTCTGGCGAAGCGGGAAGCTCCGCTTCCATTTTCTCCAATGCCTGGGCCGTCAGCAAGTCCGAACGGTACAGGATTCGATAGGCCTGTTTGAGCGTTTGTTGAATCTCCTCCGGGAGGCCGCGGCGGGTCAACCCCACTTTGTTGATCCCAAAAATCTTGATGGGATCCCCATCGGCGATCATGAAAGGCGGCACATCCTTGACCGCTTTGGTGCAGCCGCCCAGCATGCACATCCGCCCGATGCGGACAAATTGATGCACCCCGCTCATGCCGCCAAGAATGGCATCGTCCTCCACCGTGACATGACCGGCGAGCGTGGCATTGTTGGCCAAGATCACACGGTTGCCCACCACGCAGTCATGCGCAATGTGGCAATAGGCCATCACTAGGCAGTGGGACCCAACACGGGTTTCGTCGCCATCCGCCGTGGCGCAACTCAGGGTGGCCGCCTCCCGGATGACGGTCTCGTCCCCGACGACCAACCGGGGAGCGCCGCCCTTGTATTTCAAATCCTGCGTCTTGCCGCCCACACTGGCAAACGGCCACACTTCGCAGCGAGCGCCCAGTGTGGTGTGCCCCGTCACGCTGACATGGGAACGTAGACGGGTGCCGTCGCCCAGGCGGACATGGGGGCCCACCACGCAGAAAGGGCCGATGGACACATCCGCGCCGAGTTCGGCGCCTTTTTCCACCACCGCCAGGGAATGAATCTCAACCGCCACGGATTATCTTCCTCCGCCGAACATCATTTGTGCTTCGCAGGCGAGTTCCCCCTCCACCAAGGCGCGCCCCTGCACCTTGGCCATGCCGAGGCGGAGCTTCAGAAAAGTGATTTCCATGCGCAGTTGGTCGCCGGGCACCACCACCCGCCGGAATTTGGCTTTATCCACTCCAAGATAATATGAGACCTTGCCTTCGGTCTTCGTGATGCGGTTCAACAGGATCCCTGCGGTCTGCGCCATGGCCTCCAGCTGCAGGACGCCCGGAAAAACGGGCAACCCCGGG